>JAHEBI010000383.1 GCA_024642325.1 Eudoraea sp.
AGGCATTATTTGCTAAATAGAAGTTAGAAGGGAAGTATAAAAATAAAAAGGCAGGTTTGCACCTGCCTTTTTCCCCAAATCTTACCATGAACTTAACCTACTTATGCTATGGTCCACCAAATGTAAATTAATAGAGAAGGCGGGAATAAAATTTTGGCTGAACTTCTTTTTAATTGGCTGAAATGCCTTAGGCTGTCTTTTCTACTATATTAGTTGAAGAAAAGTCGTATGAAATGTGTGGAAAAATGAAACCAAAAATTGTGTATAAATAAAAAAGGTGGAGAAGTCTCCACCTTTTTTGCCCCAAATCTTACCATGAACTTAACCTACTTATGCTATGGCAGGTCTAAAATAACCGCCTTTAGTTCGTTGTGACTAAAAAGCCGATAAATAGCGCATATTATCGATGAAATGCACTATTTTGTGCATTTCATCGATAAAAATGTTAATATGCCCTTTCATTTTTACCCTCATAAAAGTTTATAAAGGCCCTGTTGACTACCCTGTTTCCACCCGGAGTAGGATAATCACCTGTAAAATACCAGTCGCCAAGGTTTTTTGGGCAGGCCTGATGTAAACATTCAATAGTTTGATATATGATCTGAACTTCAGCCTTGATGTCCGACGGACTTAGAAGTTCGCCAATTTTCTTCGAGATCTGATCCGCAGTGAACGGCTGATAAAAATCTTTTACATAATTGACAACATCTTTATCGGCGGTTTGAATTTGTTGAACACATTTGTGATATATTTCTTCTACTGTCTTCATTGTATTCTGCTCCTTATGCAGTTCAAGAGCCGCCCTGAAGGCTGCAAAATCTTCCAGTTTAGCCATATCTATCCCGTAGCAATCGGGGTAGCGTATCTGTGGTGCAGAAGAAACAACAATTATTTTCTTAGGTGACAACCTGTCCAAAATTCTTAAAATACTTTTCTTAAGCGTAGTACCCCGAACAATGCTGTCATCAATAATGACGAGATTGTCATCTTTGTTTACAGAACCATAGGAAATATCATATACGTGTGCAACAAGGTCATCCCTGTTGCTGTCCTGGGTAATAAATGTTCTTAGTTTCGCGTCTTTTATGGCTACTTTTTCAATCCTGGGGCGAACGTCTAAAATTTCGTTAAGTTGCTCTCTTGTTATACCGGGTCCTAATTTAAGTATCTGTTCTTCTTTTTTCTTATTTAAATAATTCTGAGCTTCTTTGATCATTCCTAAATAAGAAGTCTCTGCCGTATTAGGGATATAGGAAAAAACAGTATTCCTAATATCTTCATTAATAGCAGTCAATATCTGCGGAAAAATTAGTTTTCCCAATTCCTTGCGCTCCTGATAGATTTCTTTATCGCTACCCCTTGAAAAATATATTCGTTCAAAAGAGCAGGCTTTTCTTTCTTTTGGCTCTAAAATTTCAGTAGCGCTTACCGTGCCATTTTTCTTGATAATTAGTGCGTTGCCGGGATCTAGTTCTTTGATATCGTCATACCCGACATTAAAAACTGTCTGAATAGCAGGTCTTTCTGATGCCACTACAACTACCTCGTCATTTTTAAAGTAATAGGCAGGTCTTATTCCTGAAGGGTCTCTGAGAACGAAAGCATCTCCATGTCCAAACATCCCGGCCATTGCATAACCACCATCCCAATTCTTTGAAGCTTTTTTGAGTATTTTGGAAACTTTTAATCTTTCGGCTATCAAAGGGGATGCCTCCATTTTATTATAGCCCTCCTTCTTAATTTGGCGGTAAAGTTTTGCAACGGCATCATCAAGAAAGTGGCCTATTTTTTCCATGACCGTAACTGTATCTGCCATTTCTTTTGGATGCTGCCCCAGTTGTATCAAATTATCAAAGAGCTCATCAACATTGGTCATATTAAAATTCCCGGCAACAATAAGATTTCTGTGCATCCAGTTATTTTGTCTCAGGAAAGGATGTACATTTTCAATACTGTTCTTTCCAAAAGTCCCGTATCGAACATGCCCAAGCAGTACTTCACCAATATATGGGATATTCTTTTTTTGTAATTCCGTATTGTCTATATATTCCGGGTGTTCTTTTAAAGCAGTATTAATACGGTCATTAATCTGATCAAAGATATCTTGTATGGGTTGTGTCTGCACAGAACGCACCCTGCTCATATAACGCTCTCCCGGGGCCATGTCTAATTTTATACTGGCAAAACCGGCACCATCCTGACCTCGGTTGTGCTGTTTTTCCATCATTAAATACATCTTGTTCACTCCATAAAAAATAGTGCCGTACTTTTCCTTATAAAAATCCAAAGGTTTTAACAGCCTTATTAAAGATATTCCACATTCGTGTTTAATGGCGTCACTCATTATTTAAATAAATTAAAAAAGCCCCGTTAGTTCGAGGCGTGTTTATTTTTATTATTGTAATTCAATATCAAATTGTGTCAATTCCCGGAATTGATGCAACCTTCTCGCTATTTCTTCTGTCTTTAAATTTAACATCCGTTCAGTTCCAAAACGCTCTACGCAAAATGAAGCCAGATTGGAACCGTGAATAACCCCATTCCTTAAATTGTTGAAGGATACGTTTTCTGTCTCTGTTAGATAACCAACAAAACCACCTGCAAAAGTATCACCTGCACCGGTAGGATCAAAAACTTCTTCAAGAGGGAGGGCAGGGGCAAAGAATATATTATCATTATGAAAAAGTAAAGCCCCGTGCTCTCCTTTTTTAATGACTACATATTTTGGCCCCATAGCATGAATTTTCGAAGCCGCTTTTACCAAGGAATATTCATTGGTTAATTGTCTTGCCTCTTCATCATTTATAGTAATGATATCGATATGTTTTATGACCTCATTTAATTCTTCCGAAGTATGATCCATCCAATAGTTCATTGTATCAAGGACAATTAACTTCGGTTTTTTTTCCATTTGTTTGATAACCTTCATCTGGATGTTTGGATGTAAATTACCCAACATAACTACATCTGCATTCCTATAATTTTCAGGAACCACAGGATTAAAATCGGCCAGTACATTTAGTTCGGTACTCAATGTATCCCTGCTGTTTAGATCGTTATGATATTTACCACTCCAAAAAAAGGTTTTACCCCCTTTTACAATTTCAATAGCAGAGATATCAATATTTTTATCAGCAAGAATTTGTAGGTATTTATTTGGAAAATCATCCCCTACTACAGAGACTATAGCAGCATCTAAATCAAATTGTGAA
>JAHEBI010000384.1 GCA_024642325.1 Eudoraea sp.
TTCGGTAATAGTTTTTACGGAGGTTACTTCAAATGCGCATCATCCAAATTTCTTCCCGAGTATAGATAGTATCATTGCGCCTATTGAAAAAGCAAAGAAAGCGGAATTGCAATTTAAGGAGTTACAACCCGAACTATTGGTTACACTTGGAGGCCTGATTGTTTCTAAAAAGATTAAAGCATTTCTCCGAAAATATAAACCTAAACATCACTGGCATATAAATAATAAAAAGGCCTATGATACTTTTTTTAGCCTTTCAAAGCACATTAAAACAGATGAGAATTGGTTCTTTGAAAACCTTTTTAAGCATACATCCGGAGCGAAGAGTAACTACTATCAGATATGGAATAAAGCAAAACTGAAATATGTAAAAAGAAGAAAAGCTTATTTAAATGAAATTCCATTTACAGATTTTTTAGCTTTTCATATTATTTGTGCCGGAATCCCGAAAAACTATCAGTTACAACTGGCAAACAGTTCAACGGTGCGATACGCTCAGTTATTTGATTTAGATCCTTCTCTTCAGGTATATTGCAATAGAGGAACAAGTGGAATTGACGGGAGTACTTCCACAGCGATAGGTTCTTCAATTTATTCTTTGAATCCAACCTTGCTGATAACAGGTGATCTGAGTTTTTTCTATGACAGTAACGGATTATGGAATTCATATAAAAGGAACGATTTAAGAATAATAGTGATCAACAATGGTGGTGGGGGGATTTTCAGAATCTTACCGGGTATGCAGAACTCCAGGGAATTTGAGACCTACTTTGAGACTGTACAGGATTTAGAGTTGAAAAAACTATGTGCTTTATACAAAATAAATCACCTTGAAGCTATGGATACAGTGACTTTAAAAACTGCTTTATCAGATTTTTATTCACCTTCTGATTCCCCATTGCTTTTGGAGGTTAAAACCCCTCGATTAATGAATGATAAAATTTTGCTTGACTATTTTGATTTCATATCTTAGAAGATTATTATACTCCATAAAGAACAATTAAATTATGAGCAGTAAACGGGACCATCTTATTGAGCAATATGCAGCTCATATTAAAGGTAAATTTGGAGAAAATCCGGATATGGATTTACTTACAAAAGTGGTCATGGGTCTTGGCCCTGCTATCTATAATTCCGATTCATCTAAAGTGTCCGGAACGGACCATACTGAACTTGAAACCGTAAAGAACAATTTTTTATTAAAAAAACTGGGCCTTGCAGATGGCCCTGATTTAATGGAAGGTATCAAAAGTGTTATCAGCGTATATGGCACTTCTGAAAGAAATAAATATCGTGCAGTTGTCTATTATATGTTGGCAAAGCACTTTAAAAAAGAGTCTGTTTATAATTAGAACATAAAAAAAAGCCGTTCTTCAAAAGAGTGGATTTTTTAGATCTTGTTGTATAGAACAATTCATGATAGAATTAGGAAATTATAATACATTAAAAATTCTAAGAGATACCGGAGTAGGACTGTTTCTGGGTGATGATGACGTGGATGATTTATTACTTCCTTCTAAATATGTTCCTGCCAATTTTAAAATAGGGGATGACATTAATGTATTTTGTTACCTTGATCATGAGGAACGCCCTATTGCCACAACCCTACAACCACTCATTAAAAGGAACACATTTGGATATCTAAGAGTTGCCGAGGTAAATGATTTTGGTGCTTTTATGGATTGGGGATTGGAAAAACATCTGCTGGTTCCTTTTAGGGAACAGCAAACCAAAATGATTGAAGGTAATAGTTATGTGGTTTTTTGTTACCTCGATGAAAAGACATTCAGGTTAGTGGCTTCGTCCAGATTGAATAAATTTGTGAAGAATAAAGATATATCACTAACCCCTAATGAAGAGGTAGATCTATTGGTGAGCAGGCAATCTGAATTGGGTTGGGATGTAATAATAAATAATATGTATCAGGGTTTGGTCTTCGCAAATGAAGTCTTTCAGCCTATTAAAGTTGGTGCAACACTAAAAGGTTACGTAAAGCAAATTCGTGAGGACAATAAGATCGATATTGTTTTAAAGCCCATCGGCTATTCGGGTCTGGAGCCGGCAGCCAAGCAGATTTTTGAGCAATTGGAATTAGCGGGCGGATATATTTCCCTGCACGACAAATCTTCTCCTGAGGAAATACAGGAGATGTTCCGAATGAGCAAAAAAACCTTCAAAAAGGCCATTGGATCCCTCTACAGGGATAGAAAAATTGAAATAAAAAACGATGGTATCTATTGTGTTTAACGGGCGCTAATTATCAAAAGCATTTTAACAATTACAAATTAGGTGTTTTATTGTTCCGGGAAAACATTTATTTTTGCCGAAATAAACTCATTTATTTTGTTGATTATAAGCTTTTTACTTAATTTTAACCGTGGACCCCTAAATTTACTATAAAATGCCATTTATTGAAGAAAGCGATTTATTAGAATTGCATAAAGACATAGACAAAGCGCAGATTATAAATGAACGCTTATTAGATCAAATAAAATTTAAGAATAAAGAATTAAAAAGGAGTAAGATCCAGAGAAATATCCTAGCCAGTGTAACGGCACTTTTTTTAATAGGGGCACTTGCAATTACTTCATTTACTGCCGGCCTTAGCAGGTCCAATACTTATGATAATCAAAATTTATTAGTTTCTATTGACAGCCTGGATGCTGTTAAAACGAGAATAGATAATCTTCAGCAAAAGAATGACGAATTAAGTTTAGTGAAGGAATTCTATTTGGCTAAGAAGTTTTTAGAAAAAGAAAAAATATATTCTGTGCAGGTAAAATCCTTTGTGGATAATAATCTTACCCTGGCTTCAGAATCACTGACAAATACGATGTTTGTAAAAACAAATCCCTTTTATTCGTATTCTCTTGGAAATTTCGAAACATTGGAAGAAGCCAGATCCTTCAGATATCAATTGGTTAAAATGGGCTTTGAAGATGCATTTGTAGCTTCCTATCAGGATGGAAAACGAATAAAAATAGAAGATCCCTATTAGTGACCAAATTTAGAGCTTGGCTAAGTGCAGCCCGCTTAAGAACTCTTCCCTTATCATTGTCTGGCATATTAGTGGGTACTGCTTTGGGCAATATTTACGGGTATCAGGATTCACTTATTTTTTTACTGGCATTGTTAACTACAGTTGGCTTCCAAATTACTTCAAATTTCGCTAATGATTATGGTGATGGAGTTAAGGGTACCGACA
>JAHEBI010000385.1 GCA_024642325.1 Eudoraea sp.
CATTAGGGACAACCACCCTAGCTTCATGGCCTTTGGCTTTAAGATAATGCCACAACCCCAGCGAAGAACCAATAGCATCTCCATCCGGATTTTTATGGGGTACAATAACAATTTTTTGTGGCTTTGAGAGCAGTACTTTTATGCCTTTTACATCCTCAGAATTCATGCGCGCAAAGATACAATTAAATTAGTGATTCCCTAAAAGGGAAAATTTGAAAATTGATTGGCAAGGAATACTTCAAATTTTAACCAGCTCTAAAATATGGACAAAAAGTATTGTGGGGATAGTTAAAATTGCTTTTTATAAAAGTTTATTTTTGTTTGCTAAATCACTTGATTAATGTACAAATTAATAGTTTATATAGCCCTGTTCGCCTTTTTTTCGAGTTGTACCAGTAAAAAAGAATCAGTAAAAACCACGGTCCCGGAGGCGGAAATTACAATTGCTTTTGGCTCCTGTAATAAATTGAATTTGGAAAATCTTTTGTGGGATGATATAAGGAATTCTAAGCCATTATTGTGGATTTGGGGTGGGGATATAATTTATGCAGACTCCGATGATGTAAGTGAAATAAGAACAATGTATGATGCCCAAAATAAAGTACCTGGGTATAAAAAACTAAAAAAAAATACACAGGTAATAGGGACCTGGGATGATCATGATTACGGCTTAAATGATGGAGGTTCCGAATTTACATCCAAAAAACAGAGCCAACAGGCATTCCTTGATTTTATGGATGTACCTGCAGATCATCCGAGACGGATCCAGGAGGGAGTATATTTTGCCTATAACTATAATGGCAGCCTGGGAAAAATAAAAATAATAGTACTTGATACAAGATATTTTAGGACAACTCTGACTCCGGACACGGAAACAGAGCAGCGCTATAAGCCCAACCCATACGGTGAGGGCACTCTACTTGGAGAAACTCAATGGAAATGGCTCAGTAATGAGCTGAGTACTTCGGAAGCCGATTTTAACCTGGTTGTAAGCAGTATTCAATTTTTGTCCAATGAACACGGTTTTGAATGTTGGGGAAATTTCCCTCACGAAGTGGATAGATTTAAACAATTGTTGGTGGATTCACAGGCAAAGGGGGTAATTGTGCTTTCCGGGGACCGTCATATTTCTGAATTTTCTAAAATTGATATTCCCGGACTATCCTATCCTTTAATAGATTTTACCAGTAGCGGCCTGACACATGCATATGCAAATTTTTCCGGGGAACCCAATCCATATCGCCTGGGTAATGTGGTTGCCAAAGAAAGTTTTGGGTTAATTAAACTGAATATGATTACAAAGGAAGTTCAATTACAGATAATTGAAAATAATGGTGTTGTGCCTCTTGAGATAAGACAGAATTATTAATGTTGTGGTTTGCTGCAATAAAGTGTATTTTTGCCGAAAATTTTAATAAATGACAGGTAACAGAACTTTTACGATGATCAAACCGGATGCAGTTGAAAATGGACATATTGGTGCCATTTTAGAAAAAATAACTTCCGCAGGTTTCAAGATCATAGCAATGAAATATACTCAGTTGAGCAGACGTGATGCCCAGGAGTTTTATGCTATTCACCGTGACAGGCCATTTTTCGGAGAATTGATTCAGTTTATGACAAGAGGGCCTATCGTTTCTGCTATTTTAGAAAAAGATAATGCAGTAGATGACTTTAGAGCATTAATAGGAGCAACTAACCCTGAGGAAGCCGCCGAAGGAACAATTCGAAAATTATTTGCCAAAGATATAGGTGAGAATGCAGTACATGGTTCAGATAGCGATGAGAATGCCCGGATTGAAGGCAGTTTCCATTTTTCTGGCCGGGAAGTGTATTAATCAGCTGTTTACCTGGAAATCGCACCTAAAGAGTAGTAGTTACCTCAATACGATATTTTTAACTAAATCCTTGTTCAGTTCTTCGTTGATCATGTCTATGATCCTGGATTTTCCATGGCTGAGCTCTTCTCGCAAAACTGATGAAGAAAGTGATACAAAAAGAGTGTCATTACGGAGCTCTACCGCAGTGGTGTAATTGTTTACGCCATTATCCATTATTTTTTCCCAGGCTTTTCTAACCATGACTTTGTCTATACCTTTCTGCAATTTATTTTCTTCTATAAATGCATTCAAAGCTTCACCAAGTGATTGTTGATTTTTCTTTTTAGCCATTATTACTTCGCATTTATGGGTTGAAATCGTCGGTAATGATAGGACAGGCCTTCTTTGTTCATAACAACTAATTCGGTATTGGAGATCACTAATATTCGTTCTTCCCATGAACTTAAGTTATTCCGGTAACTCATCCAAAATAAACCATCCCTTTCACTAATTTGGAATGACTCTGCATCACTTGAAGTAACATAAGTTCCGTCAAATGCGGGTTGGACTTTCTTACGAAAGCCAGTCATATCATGATATTCAATATAATCAATTGTTGTATTTACGTCATATTCTTTTCTTTCTCAACCAGGAAATTCTACTTCCTGAATCTCCCAATATCCATTTAAATGATTCAAATCCGAAACAGATATATTTTCAGAACACGCCAGTAAGCTAAAAAATAACAGTAAATACGCCTGCTTATGCATACTACAATTTAAAAATTTTATAGGATTGATGAATAGATTTCACAACGTTTTCTGTACGCTCCGGATGTGTGTCACTTATAAATATTTGACCAAAATTTTCATCATCCACTAAAGTAATAATATGCGTTACTCTGTTCTCATCCAATTTATCAAAGATATCATCCAAAAGCATTATTGGTGTTGTTCCCGCATGGGATTTTAGAAATTGAAATTGGGCAAACTTTAGGGCGATCAAAAATGATTTTTGCTGACCCTGACTGCCAAATTTCTTTATGGGATAATCTTCGATTT
Organism: Eudoraea sp.; assembly: GCA_024642325.1. Lineage (GTDB taxonomy): Bacteria > Bacteroidota > Bacteroidia > Flavobacteriales > Flavobacteriaceae > Eudoraea. The sequence continues at coordinate 2,882 of JAHEBI010000385.1, forward strand.
CAAAGCTAAGGTCATCTTTATGAATACCTGCTGAAGTGTATTGCAAAGCCCTGTCCTTTGCAATATTGTTTTCCAGAAGAGACAACAGGTCTTGAGAGAATAACTGACTTTCATAATGAATATTAACCAGTTCCTGTCCACCGGAAATAGACAAATATTGGTCTTTAAAAATTGGAATAAAATCTTTAATAAAAGCCGCCAGTTTATTAAAAATATGCATTCCAAAAGTATGCAACTGCTCATTATATACAGAAATTGTTGTCTGGTCAAAGGAGTGGTTTGCAGCAAAATATTTCAGTAAGGTATTGCGCTGCTGGAGTA
>JAHEBI010000386.1 GCA_024642325.1 Eudoraea sp.
TACGGAAGTTCAAAATACACTTACCGCTACTATTGGCGAAGCAAATTATGATGTGGGTCATTTGTTTCACGAAGATATAGATGGAGGGAATGCAGGTTTTATTGGGTCTGTATGTCAAGATAACCAAAAAGGAAGTGGATATGCTGCAGCCTTAATTCCGCAGGGCGATCTTTATGACCTGGATTTTGTGGCCCATGAATTGGGACATCAGTTTGGGGCTAATCATACCTGGTCTTTTGAATCCGAAGGCACGTTGGTACAGGCGGAACCTGGAACCGGAACCACAATTATGGGGTATGCAGGAATAATACCCGGTCAAAACGTCGCCCCAAACGGGGATGATTATTTCCATTACTACAGTATATTCCAAATCATGGAATATCTTCAGACCACAAGTTGTGGGGAACTTATTCCTTTAACAAACAACCCTCCTGTTATTAACGCGATAAAAGATTATATAATTCCCAAAGGGACGGCTTTTGTTCTAACCGGGAATGCCACAGACCCGGATGTAGCTGATATACTTACCTATGCATGGGAACAGGTAGATGATGGAGTAGTCACTGCAGAAAACTTCGGGCCGGACAACCCCAGCGGGGCTAATTTCAGATCGCTTCAACCTACGGAAAACCCTTCAAGGTATTTTCCAAAATTAGCAGAGGTAATACAGGGAAATCTTACCCAGATAAATCCCGAGATCAATTCAGCCTGGGAGACCGTTTCCAATGTGGAACGTGAAATGAACTTTGCCTTAACCGTTAGGGACAATGCAGCAGGAGGGGGACAGGTAGCCTCAGAACTGATAAAACTTGATATTTTGGGCAGCGCAGGACCATTTGTTGTAACCTCCCAAAATGCGGCAGAGATCTATACTGCGGGTTCTGTACAAACTATTAGCTGGGATGTTGCCAACACTAATATTACGCCTATAAATGCGCAGCAGGTAGATATATTCTTATCTACAGACGGAGGGCTTACTTTCCCAATAAGTATAGCAACTGCAGTTCCAAATGACGGGAGCCATGAAGTTATTATCCCTGGCAATGGGACTACAAGGGCTCGTGTCATGGTAAAAGGAACGGACAATATATTTTTCGCTATAAATTCTTCTGATTTTACCATTGAAGATTCTGAGGTGATCTTAAATTTAGAAAAGCTCGATTTTGATGTTTGCGAACCCAATGATCTAATTGTGCCATTTATTTATGAAACCTATTTGGGGTTTGCCGAAGAGGTTACATTTAGTGTACAAGGCATGCCAGCGGGCCTCACAGCCGCTTTTAATCCTGAGACCGCTACCACTAACAATACTCCGGTTTCCATTACATTTTCAAATACAGACCTTGTGTCTCCCGGGAATTATCCTGTGACTGTCACAGCCACTTCGTTGAGCATTAGAAAGGCTGTTGAAATAAATATAAATATTAGTGATTCTAACTTCCCGGATGTGGTCCTCCAGACTCCTATAGATATGGCTTTAGCGGTTAGTACTCAGCCCCTTTTGACCTGGGATGTCAATACAAAGTATACAGCATACGATATAGAAATTGCTACGGATGCGCTGTTCACGACAGTCATTGAATCTGCCAACGATATTATTTTTAATACTTATTTGCCGGCAAACCTACAGGAAGAAACCACTTATTATTGGAGGGTAAAACCAAAAAATTCCTGTGGTGAAGGTACTTTTGGGCCATCATTTAGTTTCACAACTATAACCATAAGCTGCGATATTGAAACGGCAAAAGATCTGCCTGTATCTATATCTTCTATAGGCACTCCTACAGTAACTTCAAAAATCACAATCTTAAATGATTTGCCGGTTACCGATGTAAATGTGACCCTGGAATTGGAGCATACTTTTCTGGCAGATCTGATCATTAGCCTTACTTCACCCCTGGGCACAGTGGTTATTTTAACTTCAAATTCCTGTGGGGAGCTCGAGAATATTGATGCTGTTTTTGATGATGACGGCGATCCATTAACCTGTGGTGGCGGAGCTGCTGCCATAAGTGGTGTCGTGAGACCTCTTGGCTCATTGGCATCCTTTAACGGGGAATCTTCTTTTGGTGAATGGGTATTGACGGTTATGGATACGGCACCTGCGGACGGCGGAAACATAAATAACTTTTCTCTTGAAATCTGTGGGGAGGGGGAATTAAGACCTGATGATGATGAAGACGGGGTTTTTGATGATGGAGATGATCTTTGCCTTGGAACACCGCCCGGAACCCAGGTGAATGCGGATGGTTGCCCGGTTTATCGTTTTTCAACTGATAATTTTAACCTGGCTATTGAAAGTGAATCCTGCATTACCAGTAATAATGGATCTTTTGAAATTACAGCCGCAATGTCCATGGATTATACGGTGAATGTTACAGGTAACGGGCTGAATATTATAGAGGACTTTGCCAAGGTCTATAAATTGGAAAACCTGGCCAACGCTACTTATACCGTTTGTATTGTCGGAACAGATGGGGTAAACACCTTTGAGGATATTTGTTTTGATGTGGTAATTGCTGAGCCCGAACCGTTAGGTGTAATTTCTGTGGTTTCCCTGGATGGGCTACAGGCAACTCTAACATTATCTGGTTCCGGCTTATATAATATTGAATTAAATGGAAACCTTATCCAGACAGATGCCTCAGAAATTGTGCTGGATTTGAAACAAGGGTTGAATAACCTAAAAGTATCTACCAATCTGCCTTGTCAGGGTGCATATGATGAGGCCGTTTTTATCCCGGCTACCCCTGTTCTTTATCCCAACCCGGTTGTTGAGACTTTGAATATATTTCTGGGCGCTGCTGTTCAGGCGGTGGACATTTCCATTTTTACAACTGATGGCCGACTTGTAAGCAGTCAAAAGTATGACAGCACTGAGAATACACTTTCGCTCAGTTTTGTAGAATTACCTTCAGGATTGTATTATGTAAATATCAGGGGAGAAAATATCAAAGGAACTTATAAAGTATTGAAGCGATGAGGGTTATTTTAATAGTTTTTATAAGCCTTCTTTTTACAGCCTGTAAAAAGGATTCTCCGAAACCTCCTGAAGCTGCTGTATTAACTTCCCCCGAACAGAACGCTCTCTGTACAACCGGGGTGACTATAACTCCTACAACGAGCAGGGTAGAGTTTATATGGCAAACCGCAAATAACACCAATACATATGAATTAAGGGTTACCAATCTTTTAACTG
>JAHEBI010000387.1 GCA_024642325.1 Eudoraea sp.
CGTAAATTTTATAGTATTCATATGTTCAAAATTTTTGTTTTGATAACATATAAATGCTAAGGAAGCAACAATATCATTAGTATCAAATGATACCGGTCATCCCCGGGGTATTATCTTTAATTATCAAATGTATATTTGGAATTTGATACCGTCTGCTTAAGGCGAAGCAATTCAATTACCTCTTACAAACTAGTTGAAGGTCACAAAATTTTCATCAGCTAAAATCACCTTGCGCGGCATTTATGCCAGGGCGTAGAATTTGAGTCCCGGCAGACCAGTAAAACGAAAAAATCTATTCCTATGCTTTTTTGGTGTTGGGATTTTATTCAGGAATCTTCACTTAATTCCTCAGGCATTTGAGGATCAGAGGGCAGCGGGGGATTACTTTCTTTGATCATTTCATTTTCTTGATATAATGCATCCATTTCCTTGTCAGCCAGATCCAAAATAGTACTCATTTTTTTCTTATCCTTAATCATGGCCCAGGTCATGATCAGACTTGTGCCCATGATCACAAAAAGTAAAATCCCCGGCTCAAATGAGGCTACCTGTATTTCTGCAGGAATTGCATAAAAAAGAAGTATTGTAATGAGTCCCCTGGGGGCAATAAATAGTTGTGGTAAAATATCACTCCCCACGAAAGTTCTTAAGATCACAAACCTTATGGCGTAAACCGAAACAATAATAAGAAGACTAACCATGGCTACCTGAAAGTTAAATAAGGATGCTACTGCGATAGTCAATCCAAAAATAACGAAGAAAAAAGTACGCACTACAAATGCAGTTTCGAGGGTTACAATATGAAGTTCATGATAAATACGATGTGCTTTGTCGTACTGCAGGTAATGAGATAATTTTCCACCAAAGAACAGCTTCATATTGGCAATAACCAACCCAAATATCAATATGATAAGCAGAGAGGAGAGGTGCAGCTGTTTCCCGATAGCATATAAAAGAAGCAGGACAGCAATTAACAGGAATAGTTTGGCCTGACTTTTTATCTGTTGGAAAATAAGTATAATCGCATAACTGGCGATAAGTGAGATTACTACCGTCAGTAGTATATTAAGGGCAAAACCTCCGGTACCCGAATCGCCTGTGGGATTTAGTCCGCCGACAAGGAAATAGAACATCATGATACCCATAATGTCCGAAAATGTACTTTCGTAAATATGAAATTCCTTTTTCTTATCCGCGAGTCCACTAACACTTGGGATAATAATAGCACTGGATAAAATAGATAAAGGTGTGGCATATAACCAAGCCGCCTGCATAGACATATCCGGTATAAATTGATGTAAAATCAAGGCGGCTACCCATGCAGACCCAATCAGGCCGGTAAGGGCTATGGCCATTGATTTTAAAATGGGGATTAGTTTTTCTTTTTTTAACTCAAGTTCCAGGGCGGCTTCAAGGACGATCATTATAAGACCAATTATACCCAGTACTTCCAATGCAGGAAAGAAGTCAACCTCCTCGGAGGTAAAGGCTTTAAGTATCAACTGCAAAATAAAACCAAGAAGTATAAGTAATAATACGGAAGGGATATTTGTTTTTTTTGCTATACCATTAAATAGAAAAGAAAGTATAAGTATTACCGATGCTTCAATAATTAGGTTGTAGGAATTAAAGACGTCCATATAAAATGTTGCTTATTTCTGTTAGATTTAACTTAGACATAATAAAAGTACTATTAAAAATTCAACAAGGAGGATGTTGCTCATGGTATGCAACATAAATAGGGTTAGCTTCTGTTTAATAATCAAAATAATTTGTATATTTGCGCCACTGAAAGGATATAATTGTATTCATGAGGGGACAAATTGTCCCCTCTTTTGTTACCTATGGTTATGTTAAAGGCACAAGTTGAAGCGCTACTGGAAAAAGCACTGAAGGAAAATGAAACCTTATTTTTAATAGATTTTTCAATTACTCCTGATAATACAATTAGAATAGTAATTGATGGAGATAATGGCGTAAGCCTGAAAGATTGTATTGCCATTAGCAGGGCTATTGAACACAATCTGGACAGGGAAGAACATGATTTTTCCCTAGAAGTTACCTCAGTTGATGCCACTGCACCTATTATAATGTCCCGCCAGTACCCTAAAAATCTTGGCAGGAAGTTAGTTGTAAGAACAGCGACTGATAATTACGAAGGTGAACTTGCCGAAGCAACTGATGAGAGCATAACACTGGAATGGAAAGCACGAGAACCTAAACCGGTTGGAAAAGGAAAAATAACTGTTCAGAAAAGAAAAAAAATTGCCATTTCTGAAATTGAAGAGGCAAAAGTTAAATTAATATATTAATCATAGCGCAAAATGGAAAATATTGCATTGATCGAGTCTTTCTCGGAATTTAAAGATGATAAATTTATTGACCGTGTAACCTTAATGGCGATTTTAGAAGACGTTTTTAGGAATGCTCTAAAGAAGAAATTTGGCTCCGATGATAATTTTGATATAATTATTAATCCGGATAAAGGAGATTTGGAAATATGGAGAAATAGGATAGTTGTGGAAGATGGGCATGTAGAAGAGCCCAATGAAGAAATATCTCTCTCAGAAGCTCGAAAGATTGAACCGGATTTTGAAGTTGGGGAAGATGTATCTGAAGAAGTAAAGCTTATAGACCTGGGGAGAAGAGCGATATTGGCATTGCGCCAGAACCTGATATCCAAAATCCACGAACACGACAATACTACCATATATAAACAATTTAAGGATCTTGAAGGTGAGATTTATACGGCTGAGGTACATCATATAAGGCATAAAGCAATTATCTTGTTGGATGACGAAGGAAATGAAATAATTCTTCCCAAGGATAAACAAATACCTTCAGACTTTTTTAGAAAAGGAGATAACGTTCGTGGTATCATTGAAAGCGTGGAGCTCAAGGGTAATAAGCCAATGATCATCATGTCCAGAACTTCACCAGTCTTCTTAGAGCAATTGTTCTTCCAGGAGATTCCTGAAGTATTTGATGGACTAATTACCATTAAAAAGGCAGTTAGAATTCCTGGAGAAAAAGCTAAGGTAGCAGTAGATTCTTATGATGACAGGATTGATCCTGTGGGAGCATGTGTTGGGATGAAAGGGAGTCGTATTCATGGAATTGTACGTGAACTTGGAAATGAAAATATAGATGTGATTAACTGGACAAATAACCCTCAGTTAATGGTAACG
>JAHEBI010000388.1 GCA_024642325.1 Eudoraea sp.
TCAAAAGGGGGACAAGGCTTTCACCCTGCATGTCTGAAGGGGGCAATACACCTGCTGCCTCCAAAAATGTCTGTGCAAAGTCCAGATTCTGCACCATTTCATCTTCGGTAATTCCCGCATCAATTACATTGGGCCATTTGATCAATAGAGGAGTTTTAAAAGATTCCTCATACATAAAGCGTTTATCGAACCAGCCGTGTTCACCTAAATAAAACCCCTGATCTGAGGTATAAACTATCAGGGTGTTTTCGTTTAACCCTTCACTGTCCAAATAATCCAGCAGCCTGCCTACATTTTCATCTACGGCTGCAATAGTACCCAGATAATCCTGTAAGTAGCGCTGGTATTTCCAAACCATAAGTGTAGAATCACTCATGGATGGGTATTGCCTTCTGAATTCTTCATTAATCGGGCCGTAGACCGCATCCCATTGTGCTTTTTGCCCTGCCGTCATTTTTTCCAGTGGATCCAAAAGTTTTCTGTCCTCAATTTCCAGTTCTTCAATAACTTCTGGAAATACTTTATTGTCATAGTTAAGCACCATATGTTCAAGGATATTCATCTCGGCTGTTCGTGCTGCAACCCCGCGTGTGGCGTAGTCATCAAAAAGTGTTTCAGGCAAGGGAAAGGTTTTTTGGGTAAATTCCTTGTAATGTCTTTCGGCCGGCAGCCAGGATCTGTGCGGGGCCTTGTGCAGGTACATTAGAAGAAAAGGTTTGGTAGTATCTCTACGCTTTTCTAACCAGTCTAAAGTCAGGTCAGTAATTATATCTGTGACATAACCAATAATGGTAGTATCCCCTTTTGTGGTATTAAATGTGGGATTGTAGTAATCTCCCTGTCCGGGTAGAATTTTGAACTCATCAAAACCTTTTGGGTTATTCCCAAAATGGAGCTTTCCAAACATGGCAGTTTGGTACCCGGCATCTTGTAAAAGCTGGGGAAATGTAATATTGGTGGTGTCAAATGGTGAGAGATTATCAATCTTTCCGTTAATATGACTGTGTTTCCCAGTTAGGATTACGGCCCTGGAAGGTGCACAAATAGAATTTGTTACACTTGCGTTGGTAAAACGCATTCCTTCATTGGCAATCCTGTCAATATTGGGGGTTTGAATTAATTTATCGCTGTAAGCACTAATGGCCTGATAGGCATGGTCATCAGACATGATAAAGACTATATTTGGCCTTGGGGCTGTTTTATTTGCTTTGGTCTCTGACTTACAGGATATAAAAAAAATGAATGCACTTCCCAAAATAATTGATAAATGCCATCTTGTTTTCATAATAAGTACCAGGGTTTAATCAATTCCAATGTACTGATTTTTAAGAAACCTGTATGGATTATTCAAGATTATTGACAGTTTGACGCAGCGCAGTCAAATTGGTTAGAAGCTGTTTCAGCTTATCCAAATGCAACATATTGGCCCCGTCACTTTTGGCATTTGAAGGGTCGAAATGCGTTTCGATAAAGATTCCGTCAACCCCTGCAGCTATTCCTGCTCGAGCGATTGTACTGATTAATTCGGGCCTTCCTCCTGTAACTCCGGATGATTGATTGGGTTGCTGCAAAGAATGGGTGACATCCAATACCACAGGGGCGTATTGTTTCATTACGGGGATACCCCTAAAATCCACAATCATATCCTGATAACCAAACATAGTGCCTCTATCTGTAATTATCACCTGGTCATTATTGGAGTCAATTACTTTGTTTACAGCGTGCTTCATGCTCTCGGGACTCATAAATTGCCCCTTTTTAAGGTTAACTGTTTTTCCGGTATTTGCCGCAGCCACTAACAAATCGGTTTGACGTACCAGAAATGCCGGAATTTGTAGCACATCTACATAGGCAGCCGCAAGTTTAGCATCTGCTATTTCATGGATGTCAGTGACAGTGGGAACCTGAAATGTTTCAGAAACTTTTTTTAATATTTTTAACGCTTTCTCGTCTCCAATTCCGGTAAAGGAATCTACCCTGCTCCGATTCGCTTTTTTAAAACTCCCTTTAAAAATATAGGGAATATGTAATTTATCAGTGATTTCCACAATTCTTTCTGCGATTCGTAATGCCATTTCTTCGCCTTCAATGGCACATGGTCCGGCGAGTAGAAAAAAATTGTCGCTTTGGGTATGTCTTATTTGTGGTATAGCATCTAGTTTCATATATAAAAGTTAGATTACAAAGGTAATTGTTTTTTGGAGCTGGCACATGTACTGCTAATAGCTCAAAATCAATACAATAAAAATAACAGAACTTTATAACAGTAAGCAAAAAATAGAAGTATCTTTGCAGCCTCAAAACAAGAAGATGTCCAATACGAAAAACATTGCCATAATTGCCCACGTTGACCACGGAAAAACAACGTTGGTAGATAAGATATTACACCATTGTCAGTTATTCCGGGAAAATGAGAAAACCGGAGATCTGATTTTAGACAATAATGACCTGGAACGTGAAAGAGGTATTACTATTACTTCAAAGAACGTTTCCGTACTTTATAAAGACACGAAAATAAATATCATTGATACTCCGGGCCACGCCGACTTTGGTGGTGAAGTTGAACGAGTCTTAAATATGGCAGATGGGGTTTTGTTATTGGTAGATGCCTTTGAAGGTCCTATGCCACAAACCCGATTTGTATTGCAAAAAGCAATAGACATGGGCTTAAAACCCTGTGTAGTAATCAACAAGGTTGACAAGGAAAATTGCACTCCTGAAGAAGTACATGAAAAGGTATTTGACCTTATGTATGAACTTGGTGCCGAAGAATGGCAGTTAGATTTTCCTACAGTTTATGGTTCAGCCAAAAATAACTGGATGAGCGATGACTGGCGGAATGAAACGACAAATATTGAGCCTTTATTGGATATGGTTGTTGAGCATATCCCCACTTTTAAAGCGCAGGAGGGTACCACACAAATGTTGATTACATCTTTAGATTACTCATCATTTACGGGTAGAATTGCTATCGGACGATTATTGCGAGGCTCTTTAAAAGAAGGACAGCAGATCTCATTGGTAAAACGCGATGGCAGTATTGTAAAATCTAAGGTAAAGGAATTATTTACTTTTGAAGGCCTGGGGCGTTTAAAGGTGACTGAGGTAGCAACTGGAGATATTTGCGCTATTGTTGTACTCGAAGGTTTTGAAATAGGAGATACAATTGCCGATCTTG
>JAHEBI010000389.1 GCA_024642325.1 Eudoraea sp.
ATAAAGAGTATAAATACGGCTGTGCAAAGATGGTTTTTCATAGTTATGGTATGTAATTAAAAATTTATGCTTGGTATGTTTTACATGGCATTGCTCAAAAAAATAGGAGATAGTTATAAACTATATATCTTTTATGCGAACCAAGATAATGATTGAAGTTTAAATAGTATAAGCTCAAATAACTTTTAATTCATCTATTTTGAAATAAGACCGCTACATTGTAAAAAGGAGCAGTTGTAACTGCGATTGAGCTGTAAGGTTTAATTTAAATCGGGCTAAAAAATATTGAAAATACATAATAATCACGCCTTTAATCGGTTATTAGGTTATAAAAAGCTATATTCATCTTGTTAAAATTCATACGAAACAATAATTTATCTATGCAGAGATTCAAAATCTTTGTAGCCATTATAATTTTTACTCTCGCACTTTTTGCCCTCACCAAAAGTGTCAATGATCCTGTATCCAATTCGGAGTCCAAAGAGTCAATTTCATCCCATAAAACAAAGAATACCCTAATCGATCAAAAAGAAGCACAGCTATATAAATGGCAACAACAGGAATTGAAAGTTGCCATAAAAGCATATTTTGACAAAGCCATTGCATCTGGAGAAATAGTGGGTGCCGGGGTGAGCATTGTAAAAGGAGATTCGATTTTAATTTCAGGCGGTTTCGGTAAAAGAAACAGTAACACAAATGCTGGCGTTGACGGCCAGACAGTATTCAGACTTGGATCCCTGTCCAAAGGATTTACCGGCATTTTGGCTGCTGATTTGGAAAATGAAGGCATATTGGATTGGGACGATAAAGTCAGCGATTATATTCCGGGATTCCAGCTGGGAGATAAAAATAATACTGCTAAAATTACGCTGGCCAATCTTTTATCACACACTTCAGGAGCACCATACCATAGTTACACCAATCTTATTGAGGCCGGATTGTCATTGACAGATATTGCCACACGCTTCAATGAAGTAGTGCCCATAAGTAATCCCGGTTCAATGTATAGCTACCAGAACGCCCTGTTTGCACTCTCAGGTGAGATGATGTACAAGGCCACCGGGCAGCAAATCACAACATCATTGGAGGACAGGTTTTTTAAACCATTGGAAATGTGCTCCACTACAATGGATTATGAAACCTTGTTACATACAGAAAATGTTGCAATGCCCCATTACCGGGGGCGAAGCAGGTGGAAGCCCAAAAAGCTTACTGACCATTATTTTAATGCTGTAGCAGCCGGGGGTATTAATGCCAGTGCCCTTGATATGGCGAGGTGGATGCGGTTTTTACTGGGGCATAACCCGGAGATAATGAGCAAGGCTGCCATAAAAGAGGCTTTTAATCCATTTATAGAAATTAAAGGCCACAGCAAATATTACCAGCGCTGGCCCGGGCATATATCATCGTATTACGGTTTTGGGTGGAGGATCCATAAGTTTACAGAGGACGATACCAATCAGGAAAAAACCATTTGGCACCACGGTGGAAGCGTAAATGATTTCAGAAATGAAATTGCCGTCTATCCGGAAGCCGACCTGGGGATTTGTGTTCTTTTAAACAATAATTCCAGGCTGGCAAAGACAGTGGTCCCTGACTTGTATAGGATTATTCAACAGGTGTATGACCAGGCCGCTGCCAAAATTGCCTTTAACGGTAATCCATACAATGTCCCGCTGTTATAACCAAAATTTTGGATTTAAAAATCCTTGAAAGTCTTTAAAAATAATTCTCGCTATGGAATTCTTTAATGCGGTTCATTGGAATTATTTCAAAACTTTCTATACTTTTCCTTAAAATTGAATGACATTTTCAACTATTGATTTTGTAATTCATCCTTAATTAATTGAAGAACAATTTGAATCTCATCAAGGACGATCCGCATTCTATTATTAAAAAAATTTCGCTGTATTTTACGTTTGTGAATCAGTGTCATGAAATATTTATCATGCATTTGCACGTCAAAGTCGAAGGGTTTTAATATCAACCTATTATTTCCTGAGACAGGAAGAAAATTTCGATCTATATATCGCTCTTCATAATCCGTCTCTGTCCAATCAAAATATTTTAACATTTCGGGATAAGATTCATCGTAAAGTTTGACGATTGCATTTTTAAGCACATCATTGCGCACATAAGCAAATCCGATGTTTCTTAAAGTTCCGTATGCAGCGTCCGAAAAATAAAAGCTGTCAAGGTTCTGTAAAGCAGAATTTAAAACATTATCCAGTGAATCTGAATAGGGTATGGCACCTTCCAGTACCGCAATGACATAATCAGAGTATTTATTAAAAGGCTCGGCTCTTTTGATGTATTTCTCCATATTTTCAATATTGTACGCAATATTAGTAGCCAGTTCTTCCAGAATCTTCAAACCCTCTTGTGCGTCTTTCCGCTCTTCATTCCAATTGTTTATGGATAAAGCAATCAATATCCCGATAACCACAAGAACAATTTCACCAATAGCATAGCGGGCATATTTTAAGGGCATGTTATCATCTGCTAGTTTTCTACGTATTCGCCTAAAAAAATTAATCATAGTTTCTAATAATATTTTCAAGACGTCCGCAAGCGGCTATCTCAACCAAATGTCCACCGGACATTTGATCACGCCATGGCTTGATTCTGTTTCAATAATGGAATAATGAAATCATGAAGGTCTTGGCGGTTGGTTGTATTTCCTAAGTTAAGAAATAATTTTAAAGGACTTTTATACCAGCACAGGAAATCCTTACCCACGTTAAAGGGGCAGCTGTTCGCGGCTCAAAAAAGTTCCACGTATTTTCGTTTTTTATATTTTCCCTTTTGGACAATTTCAATAAATTCAGGGTTATTCAAAAGATTTTTGTAGAGCGGATCAGATAGTGTATAATATTCTAATCCTTCGCCCATGATACAATTATTGTTTCATGGTCTATTGCTTGAAGTTCAATTAGTTTCAATGATTTGACCATATGAAGAGTGGTAGTTTTATACTTTTTTAATTTCAGAGAATAATGGTTGCTAAACTTCTCTGAGATGACACTTGCCCGCAACCCGGAGAAACATCCTTCTCACTTAAGGGGGATGGTGGTAGGATACAGGCAGGAGTCTGTTTTAAACTAGTTATTTGCCTCTTATAAGTTGAATGAAATCCGGCTCCTTTTGTAAGCTATAAAAATCAGGGTCGTGT
>JAHEBI010000390.1 GCA_024642325.1 Eudoraea sp.
TGGCTGCTACTTTTCCTGTTAGAAAGGGCAAAAGAGTTAATCCCATAAGGCCTAGGCTGCTTTTTTTTACAAATTCCCGACGGTTGTGTTTAGGTGCTTTCATAGTGGTGATTTATTACACTTTTAAAGTACAAAAAAAAGTGTCACTATGTTAACCCGAAATCAGAGCAGGGTAGTTCCTGCACTGGAATGCCCTTCAAAAGAAGTTAGTTTTAATTTGAATTTTTTTTCATAGGCTATGGATACCTCTTTAATGAAGACCTCTGCGGCATCTTCATGAATCAGATTTATAGTGCATCCACCGAATCCGCCACCCATCAGTCTTGCCCCTAAAACCTCTTTTAAATTTTTTGTATAATCAACTAAAAAGTCAAGTTCCGGGCAACTTACTTCATATAAATAGTGAAGGCCTTCATGTGTTTGGTACATCAAATTCCCCAGGGTCTTTAAATCGTCTTTTCCTAAAGCTTCTACAGCAGCCAAAACCCTGTCGTTCTCTTCCACTACAAAAGTGAATCTATCCAGTACTTCAGGACTCATATCGGTCTTGCATGTTTCTATCATCTCCAGGGTAGCATCTCTAAGGGAAGCCACCGAAGGATATTTTGTATGTAAAATGGCCACGCCTTCCTCGCATTCCTTTCTACGGGTGTTGTACTCACTGCCAGCAAGGTTATGCGACACATTGCTGTTTAATAAAACCAGTTTGTAAGGATTTATATTAAATGGTACGTGAGTATATTCCATGCTTTTGCAATCCAGAAAGATCACATGATCTTTTTTGCTCATAACCGAAGCAAACTGGTCCATAATCCCGCATTTGGTGCCCACAAAGTTGTGTTCTGCATCCCGTGAAAGGACCACTATCTCGTGCTTAGAAAGTCCAAGATCAAAAAGTTTGTTCAACCCGAAGGCCAGTCCACATTCCAGGGCAGCCGAAGAACTAACCCCTGAGCCAACCGGGAGATCACTTTCTATGCTGCATTGAAACCCTTTTAATTTATTTGTTCTTTTGCCAATTTCATACAATACACCCAGGATGTAGTTCTCCCATTGTGTAGTGCTGGGGGCAATATGTTTAAGATCAACAAAAAGTGCCTTTTCATAACCTTTGCTTCTAATTTCACATCGACTATCTGTATCATTTCTTTCAAGGGTAAAGCGTATCCTTTTGTCTATAGCAGCAGGAAGTACATAACCGAGGTTATAGTCGGTATGTTCCCCTATGATATTAATCCTCCCGGGGGAATCTACTATCACTTTATCCAGAAACTTTTCAGACATTATTCATTAATTAATTCGGATCTTTTGGTTTTCCTATTAAAATATTCTGTCGGGGTCAAATGGAGCAATGTCCATAGAAGTTTTCTTGTTGTCCACAATTTCTGAAACGAGTTTCCCTGTGGCCGGTCCGAGGCTCCATCCCATCATTGCATGACCCGTGGCAAAAGTGAGGTTGTCATAAACTTTACTCCTGCCAATATAAGGCAGGCCGTCCGGACTTACAGGGCGAAGTCCGCTTTTGGCGTTTGCCATATCTTCAGCACTTATTTCAATTCCGGGGTAATAATTTTTTACGGCATTGGCAATGGCCTGTACCCGCTCTTTCCTTATGATATTATTGATGCCCGAGAATTCCATTGTGCCCGCAAAACGGGTAAAACCTTGCATTGGAGTTACCGCAGCCTTAGCTTCCATAAGAACAGCCGGTATGCTTATTCCGGTGGGCTTCTTTACATTAATTGAATAACCTTTCCCTGCTTGCAGGGGGAGTTTAACGGCAAGTTGTTTAGAAATCGTTCCGCTCCAGGAACCTGCTGCCAAAACCACTTCTTCAGCATTGTAAGACTCTTTGGAGGTCCTTATTCCTGTAATTTGCCCACCAACAGTGACAATTTCCAAAACTTCCTCATTGGTTTTCATATCTACACCGGCATCCTTTAGGTATTTCACCATTTTGGGCATAAATTCAGTAGGCGTGGTATGGCGGTCACATTCATAATAAATGGCCCCTTTCACGTCCAATTCAACTTTTGGTTCCAGTTTCTTCAATGCTGCCAGATCCAGGGCTTTTACCTCAAGACCAAGAAATTGGGCTTTTTTTGCCACTTCCATTTCACCTTCCCCGGCTTTGTCTGTCTTATATAACATGAGCAAACCTTTATGCTCCAGTTGAAATTGACCTAAATCACCTGAAGCGTAGATGTCTTCAAACAAGTCACGGCTCAGGATGTTAATATCCTTGATTACAGGAATGGCCTTCGCCACTTTTGAGGGGGTGGAAGATTTATGAAAATACCAGGACCATCTAAAAAAATCCGGGTCCCAGCGGGGTTTCATATAAAACGGACTTGCCGAATTAAACATCCACTTAATTCCTTTGGCTATCATTCCCGGAGAAGCAAGGGGAATAATATGGCTGGGGGTAATATAGCCTGCGTTAACGAAAGAAGCCCCTTCGGTGATATCGGATTTATCTATAACAGTCACCTCGTGACCGGCTTTGTTTAGATAATAGGCGGAACTTAAACCTGCAATCCCGCCACCTATGATAATTATTCGTTTGCTCATATTAAATTACTTGAAACCCCTTTGCAAATGGGTCATCATCATCAATGATTATTTGATTGTAACCATAAACCCTTGCCCATCCTTTAATGCTGGGGATAATGGCCGTTTTGTTGTCTAAAGTAGTAACTTCTTCAATACGCCCTGTAAACTGGGAACCGATAAAACTCTCGTGTATAAAATCTTCACCTGCTTTCAAGAGGCCTTTCGCATGCCATTGGGCCATCCGGGCTGAGGTACCTGTGCCGCAAGGTGATCGATCAATAGCCTTATCCCCATAAAATACTGCATTCCGGGCGGTGGCATTTGGAGCTATAGTTTTGCCGGTCCATAGTATATGACTCACATCCTTAATGGTATCATTTTCGGGATGTACAAATTGATTGGGATATTTTGTATTGATGGCCTCCCTGATTTCCCGGCTAAACTGAATGAGTTCAGTGGCGGTGTAGTCCTGTATCCCGTGAAAGTTTTCCTGTGGGTCTATGATGGCATAAAAATTCCCCCCGTATGAAACATCAAATAGCAAAGAGCCTAAATGCGAGCTGTTAATGCTTAATTCACTGGCGGCTAGATAGGATTTTACGTTGTTAA
>JAHEBI010000391.1 GCA_024642325.1 Eudoraea sp.
CGAGGGGCAAAAAGTGCGAGATTGAGAAGGTATATATTGATATAGTTTTAAGAGAAATGAATTTTATTGCTTGAGATAGATGATTTCCGAAAATCTCTCAAATAAGGATGTCGTTTGAATATGGTTGAATGGTATATGCTGGGAATACATACTGGCAGCAATTCCAGATTTGAAATCAATATAGAAATATGTATTGAATAACCCGCCCCATAGCACCGTTCCTGCCTGACGTCCGTAAGGTTTCGGATTATTATCAATCATAAAGGCTAATCCCCATTTTGAGTTTTCAGACATCAGGCCATTAAAATTACAGCACCATCCCGGGTTATACAATCTGTCCTTAGGATCTAAACTTATATCCCCTACCTGGTTCTGAATCATTTCGTCTATAGTTTCTTTACTCAAAATCCTACCTCCTTTATATTTTCCTTCAATTAATAAGCAGTGAAGTAATTTCGTATAATCCGATGGAGTAGAAAACAGGCCGCCTCCTCCGCTAAGTGTGGTTTGTTTTTGGGTTGGGATTCTGTTTGGAAGTTCTTTTAACCCATCTTTGCCATCTTCACCATGACTTCCATGGGAGACAATGTAGGCCTGAAGGGAATCCGGCACATTAAAAAAAGTACGGTTCATGCCCAGTGGTTTTGTTATATGCTCTCTGAAATAAGCTTCAAGATCCATTCCGCTCAGTTTTTCTACTACTTTACCTGCCCAGTCAATACTGCTCCCATATAGAAATTCAGTTCCGCTTTCAAAGTGTCTTGGGGCGTCTTCAAAATCCCAATTCTCCTTATCATAGCCTTCATCACTGACCGTAAATCCGGAATATCCAAATCCGGAAGTGTGTGTCAGGAGGTGGCGGAGTGTAATTTTGTTTGAAGGAGTTTCTAATTTTCCGTTGGCTATGATGGGTATTTCTGCCATTTCGGGCATCAGGGCAGATAAATCATCATCAAGTCCGATCATTCCTTTTTCGACTAACTGTAATGCGGCTATACTGGTAATGAGTTTGGTCATTGAATATATTCTGAATATATGGTCTGAAGTTAATTCGACATCCTCTGTCCAGATGGCCTTCCCGTATTCGAAGATTACCTTTTCTCCATTTTTATTTACGGCAATGGCAACCACGGCAGGAAGGTCGCTTTTTTTCATTTCCTTATTCATAATTAACTTCACGTTCTCCTCAGTTGGAAAAGTATTTGAATCAGTTTTTTTGCATGAAAAAAAGACAATAAGCAGGGAACAAATAAGATAAAATTTTAGTGACCTCATGTTGCAAATTTATTAATGAACGGTTAAGTTCTTGTATATGAATATTAGGAAGCAATGGTACCCTGACTTATCCGATAAACGAAAGGTAATAAAAAACACATCCCCTTTGCCTTGAGAAATTTATTATAATCCATTAACTTTGGGTTGCAAGTCGAAAAAGCTAAGGATTAGAGCCGTATAGTTTTGTTCTTAACAAAGCGCTAGTACTGTTTAGTCTATAGTCTGGCTGTGTTTTAGCTGTTCTTCCTTGTTTTTGCGAAGATCGAAATTACCGTAAAAAAACAGTCGGATAGTATGGTTCAGGTTATAATTTATCCCGCTTGGTAACTGCTGGTAAACCATCATATAACCAAAGTCAAAACTCCAGGTTTGGTTGAGTTTTTGTTTGATACCCACAGTAAACCGGTTTTGACCGAAAGTATTGAATACGACTTGTTTCCCGAAATTAAGGAGGATTTCATTTGCGACTAAAAAAGAAGTATTACCGCCTTTTTTAAATGGGATGCCAACGCTCAACAAAAACCGGATGCGGTTAATAAAATAGTCATCGTTCAGGGATGTCCCATCTTCTACATTGTTAAAAAAACGCTGCTCAGTACGTATCCTGAACAAGCCACTAAAAGAAGGAAAGGTGTCTGCCAGTATAAATTCCTGATAGATCCTGTTTTCGTTCAGAAAAAGTGTCCAGTTTTCATCTTTGGCCAGCCAGAGGTGTGCGTAGCCTGCAGAGACCTTAAGGTTGTTGTTAAAGCCATAGCGTGCCCCGAAACGGATAAAATTAAAACTGGGATTTCGTACAAAATCACTGCGTCGGATATGCAAATCGGCCAGGCCGGACCAATGATTGGTAAGCTGAAAAACACTGTTCAGGGATATCCAGGCTTGTACACTCTGTTCTACATTTTTGGTAGGAGGTGCTTCTACAGTTTGTGAAGAAACACAATAAGTCCGGAAACAAAAAATAAGAAAAAGGGTTTTTAGTCGGCTACAAAACACTAATGCAATTTTCTGCAAATATATCTTATCGAACCACTTCTGAAAAGGAATTGAAAATATTATAAGTCCTTTTATATTGGAGTCCTACAGAGATCCGTTAAAACATTGCCATCACTCATACATTAAAGGGATATTATGGATCAATTCCAAAAACAGGAAGAGCCCTTTTGTGCTGCCAGCACCCTCAATTTCCCTATGATTTTGCCTCCAAACCGGCTCTGCGAATCAACGAGAATGTAATGCTAATATGTGCCAGGTAGTAGGTTGGTAATATTATAAAATCCAGCTTTGTATAACCCACAAATTCGGTCAGAGCAATAATCGTATCCGAAATACAATTAAAAAAATGCCAAAAACATACGTCCATTTATATGCCGAATCCCCTTGGATTCCAATAGAAGCCCCAAAAGTCAGGCACGAAATGAGCAAATAAACCAGTGCAGCATACATGAGAACCTTATCGCCAATAGCGGGATAGAGCATAAGGACAAAGAAGGCCAAATAAACTATAAGAATAAGGAGTGTAAACCTCCATTTAATTTTTCCATTGAGCAAAGCAAACCCCAGATATCCCACATGGGCAAGAAAAAACAGAGCAATACCCTTGCTAAACATCATAGGATCTACAAGTTTATTGGACATAAACCAGTCTCCGGCAATGGAAAACAAAAAAGCCCCGATGATCATCCAGGTGTCATTTGGTTGTTTTGTCTTTCTGAAATTGAGAATTATTAAAATGATTATCCCTACTCCGGCTGATCCCGATTTATAAAAAAAATCAGAAGTATTTAGTGCCATAATTGCGGATATTACCGCAAATAGTAACAAGCTATAAATCCAGTTTTTTTTTAATTGCAGTACATTCATTATTTAAGGTTTGCAGGATTA
>JAHEBI010000392.1 GCA_024642325.1 Eudoraea sp.
AACTATTTAAAGATTTTGGGGTTAAAACGGAATTTATCAACAATAGTATTACTCTGTTTAAAACGGAGCCCCATAATAAATCAGACGTTAATTATGACCTTGCAAATGCCCCTGATTTAGCTCAGACAGTGGCGGTTACATGTTTTGGATTGGGGATTGGATGTCATTTGAGTGGGTTACATACCTTAAAAATAAAGGAGACTGATAGACTGGTAGCCTTAAAGAATGAGCTTTCCAAACTCGGGGCTAAAATTTCTGTCACCAATAATACACTCACATTGCAATCTTCCAGCAATATATTATCAGAAGTGGCAATTGATACTTATAATGATCACAGAATGGCTATGGCATTTGCCCCATTAGCTTTAAAAAAAGCCATAATTATTAACGATGCTGGCGTTGTTTCGAAATCATATCCGGATTTTTGGAAAGACCTGGAACAACTTGGATTCAAAATAAAAAAAATATAAAAGTATTTAATAAGGCTTTTACTTGACAAGGCCTACTTCAGGATTGTATATTTGCAGCCGCAAAAAGGCGAACTAAAATTCACATATGAAATTATCACACTTTAGTTTTGAATTACCAAAAGAGCTCATGGCAGAATATCCTGCGGAGCACAGAGATGAATCCAAGTTAATGGTAGTTCATAAAGATACTGGTAAAATCGAACATAAAATGTTCAAGGATCTTATTAATTATTTTGATGAAGGAGATGTAATGGTTCTTAATAACACTAAAGTATTTCCTGCCAGGTTATATGGTAATAAGGAAAAGACAGGTGCCAGGATAGAAGTGTTTTTACTTCGCGAACTAAATGAAGAACAAAGATTATGGGATGTTTTGGTAGATCCTGCCAGAAAGATCAGAATTGGCAATAAATTGTACTTTGGAGATGATGAGAATTTAGTGGCCGAAGTTATTGACAATACAACTTCAAGGGGAAGGACACTTCGTTTTCTTTATGATGGTTCGTATACCGACTTTAGAAGGAAATTAAGAGAGCTGGGTGAGACCCCACTGCCAAAATATATAAAAAGAGAGGTGGAGCCTGAAGATGAATCTAGGTATCAAACAATTTATGCAAAACACGAAGGAGCTGTAGCGGCCCCAACAGCTGGGCTTCATTTTTCCAAACATTTGTTGAAACGATTGGAAATAAAGGGTATTCAATTTGCAGAACTGACTCTTCATGTAGGTCTGGGTACTTTTAACCCGGTAGAAGTAGAAGATCTGTCCAAGCATAAGATGGATAGTGAGGAATTGGTGATAGATGAGAAGGCTACAGAGATTGTGAATTCGGCAAAAATTAAGAAGAAAAGAATATGTGCTGTTGGAACAACAGCTATGAGAGGTCTGGAAAGTGCTGTTTCATCTGAGCATACACTGAATACTTATGATGGCTGGACGAATAAATTTGTTTTTCCACCTTATGATTTTAGTATTGCTAATGCGATGGTAACAAATTTTCATCTTCCAAAATCTACCCTTTTGATGATGGTTTCTGCATTTATGGGTCATGATCTTATGAAAAGGGCCTACAAGGAAGCAATAATTGAAGGGTATCGGTTTTATTCTTATGGTGATGCCATGCTCATCATCTAGATAATGTATTAATCAAATAAAGAATCCTGCCACTGCCTGTTTTCTGATAGGTGCGGCGGGATTTTTTCACTTAGGCAATGGTTGCAAAGAAGAAAGATATTAGAGCCCTTACCAGGGAACAACTTCGTGAGTTTTTCGAATCTCATGGAGAGCAGGCATTCCGGGGAAATCAGGTGTATGAATGGCTATGGCAGAAATCTGCACATTCATTTGATGCAATGACTAACCTTTCCAAAGAAACACGCAAAAAACTGGACGATTATTTTGTAATTAATCATATTAAAGTAGATCAATTACAGAGAAGTTCCGATGGAACCATAAAAAATGCTGTTCGATTACATGATGACCTCGTGGTAGAATCTGTACTAATCCCAACCAAAGAAAGGACCACAGCTTGCGTCTCGAGCCAGGTTGGATGTAGTTTGGATTGTAAATTTTGCGCCACGGCAAGATTAAAGAAGATGCGTAACCTTAATCCGGATGAGATTTATGACCAGGTAGTCGTAATAAACAACGAAAGTGAACTCTATTTTAATAGACCCTTAAGTAATATTGTATTTATGGGAATGGGGGAACCACTTATGAATTATAACAATGTTTTGAAGGCAATAGACAAGATAACTTCTCCTGAAGGACTTGGAATGTCTCCAAAAAGAATTACCGTTTCTACTTCGGGTGTCCCAAAAATGATCAGGAAACTTGCGGATGAAGAAGTCAAATTTAAGCTGGCAGTATCTCTTCATTCAGCAATAGAGGAAGTGCGTACATCTATCATGCCATTCAATGCTACTTTTAATCTTAAAGAGTTGCGTGATTCATTGATTTATTGGTATTCAAAAACAAAAAGCAGGATTACCTATGAATATGTCGTTTGGGAAGGGATAAATGATAGTGACAAGGATATCCACGCCTTGATAGAGTTTTGCCGTTTTGCACCATCCAAAGTGAATCTGATAGAGTATAATCCAATAGATGACTCCGACTTTAAACAGGCTTCTGAGGCTTCGGTTAATAAATATGTGGAAGCACTTGAGCAAAATGGAATAGTCGTAACAGTGCGACGTTCAAGAGGAAAAGATATTGATGCAGCTTGTGGGCAATTGGCTAACAAATCTTTATAATTGAAAACTTATTGGATTGCAACACTTACCTGTCTTTGTGTAGATATTTACACCAATTGGGATTAGGATCGTAGCCATCTTCTTATTTCTTTCGTCACACTTCGTTCCCCTTGTTATTTTGCCTAAATTTATCGTTGATCATAGATATAATCAATTCAATTGAAAATTGTCGCGCAAATAACAGAACCGATCAACGAAGAAATGGAACTCTTTGAAAAAAAGTTCCGTGATTCCATGTCCACAAAAGTGGCCCTTCTTAACAGAATCACTTATTATATAGTTAACCGGAAAGGAAAACAAATGCGGCCAATGTTTGTGTTTCTTACCGCAAAGCTGGTTAATAATGGAGAAGTTAATGAAAGGACATATCGTGGGGCAGCTGTAATAGAACTAATACACACGGCATCTTTAGTGCATGATGATGT
>JAHEBI010000393.1 GCA_024642325.1 Eudoraea sp.
CAGATGTATATAATTGCAAATATTTTTAAACCTGGCCATCGTTTTAATGACATCAAGGGTCATATCCTGCGGATTTGAAGTGGAAAAACGAATCCTCATCTTGGGCTGGGCTTCCGCCACCATACTTAATAAAGTGGCAAAATTAACGGCTGTGGCTTTCTCCATTTCGGAAGCCGAACTGAAATCTTTTTTTAAACCACCTCCAAACCACAGGTAACTATCTACATTCTGTCCCAATAGGGTTACTTCTTTAAATCCTTTTTCCCAGAGTTCATTTACTTCATTTACAATTGAACGGGGATCCCTGCTGCGTTCACGACCCCTGGTGAAGGGCACCACACAAAAAGTGCACATATTATCACAGCCACGGGTAATAGATACAAAGGCCGTTACCCCGTTTGAATTTAATCTTACCGGAGCTATGTCACCATAGGTCTCATCCTTTGAAAGTATAACATTAACTGCATTTCTTCCCTCGTCTACTTCCCTGATAAGATTTGGCAGGTCCTTGTAGGCATCCGGCCCAACCACCATGTCAACAATCTTTTCTTCTTCCAATAATTTGCTTTTGAGTCTTTCCGCCATGCAACCCAGAACCCCAACTCTCATATGAGGTCTGGATTTCTTAATAGCGTTAAACTTTTCAAGTCTTTTTCGTACTGTTAACTCTGCTTTTTCACGAATAGAGCAAGTATTTACCAAAACCAGGTCTGCCTCTTCCAAAGAATTGGTGGTATTAAAACCTTCTTTTGCCAAAATGGAAGCAACAATTTCACTGTCTGAAAAATTCATCTGACAGCCATAGCTTTCAATATACAAATTCCGGGTGTTCTTATGGTCCTTAACTAGTGTAAGTGCTGTTCCCTGATTTTTTTCTTCAATAATTTTCTCCATCCTTTTTATCTCTTCTTCGATAGCTCAAACAGGCTGCAAAGATAGTACATTCTTCAGAATCGTGACAAATTGACAGTTAAATATTTAACAAAATTAACGCAACTGTAATTCATATTGAGTATCTACTTTTATACAGCCCAATACCATTAATATAATTATCTTCTATGAAAAAGGGGTTTTTGATTTTATTGATTGCCCTCGGTGTATCATCCTGTGACAGCAAAGAAGAAGGCGATTATGCAGACTATCTTATAGCGACACCTATAACCATGAGCCTGTCAGATTTTAAGAATAGCGTGGAAATTGTGGAGCCATTGCCAATAATTGAATCTGGTAAGGTCTATGCTTACCAGAGTTATATTTTTGTAAATGATAAATACAAAGGTGTACACATTATTGATAACAGTGACCCAGGCTCACCTCAAAAAGTATCATTTATTAAGATTGCCGGTAATGTGGATATTTCTGTTAAAGGAAATTTCCTGTATGCCGATAGCTTAACAGACCTTATAGTATTAGATATATCTGAAATAAATGATATCAGAATTGTTAGCCGAATGGAAAATGTCTTAAGTGATAATGTAGTGTGGCCTGTTGCCGATATTTATGACTATGATGGGATTGATAATCAGAATGAGATTGTAGTGGGGTGGAATGTCCAGACTGAAAGCAGATTAATAACTGAAGTAAATAACCGCATCGATGATTTGTTTATGATGGCTGAAGCTGCAAATGACAGTCAGGTTGGACAAGGGGGTTCTTTGGCGCGGTTTAAAATTGTAAATGATTATTTATACGCCGTGGGCAGTCACACCATTAGTGTATTTGATATTAGTGATTTAGAAAGCCCCAGAGACCTGGAAGATGTATATGCAGGTTTTGACATTGAAACAATTTTTAACCAGGGCGATCATTTGTTTTTAGGAAGTATGCGGGGGATGTATATATATGACATATCATCTCCGGAAGCCCCTTCGTTTATTTCAGAGTTTCAGCATGGTACCGCTTGTGACCCTGTGGTGGTAGATGGAGATTACGCCTTTGTAACCTTGCGCGGTGGTAATAACTGCGGCGCTACGGAAAGCGGTTTGTTCATTGTAGATATTTCTGATATTACAACTCCTGTCTTAGCAACGACCTACGCTATGGATGAACCATACGGGCTTGGAATAAAAGATAATAAACTATTTATCTGTGATGGAGGATCCGGTCTTAAGGTTTATGACAAAACTAATATTGAAAATCTGGAATTATTAAATCACTATAAGAATATCATCACCTTTGATGTCATTCCAATGGATGAAACATTGATTATGATTGGCGATGAAATCCTTTACCAGTATAGGTATTTAGATAATGATATAGAACTGATAAGTTCTTTGAATCTCCACTAATTTATTGTGATAAATTTGTCAGACATCCCGTAATTTGGGATGTTTTTTTATGGTTTGCCACAAACAAAAAACACCAAATAAAAAATTTGACATACTTTTGTTTTTTCAAAAACTGATGAATGGCTAAGAATTTAGTAATCGTAGAGTCGCCTGCTAAGGCTAAAACAATAGAAAAATTTCTTGGGAAAGATTATAAGGTTGAATCCAGTTTTGGACATATTGCCGATCTACCCTCGAAGGAATTGGGAGTGGATGTAGAAAACGACTTTAATCCTAAATATATAGTTGATCAGGATAAAAAGGCCCTGGTCAAAAAACTGAAGGACCTTGCTAAAAAAGCAGACACCATTTGGCTGGCGAGTGATGAAGACAGGGAAGGAGAAGCTATTTCATGGCATTTGGCCGAGACACTGGAACTTGATCCATCCAGGACTAAACGAATTGTGTTTAACTCCATTACCAAGTCGGCCATTCAAAAGGCAATTGAAAACCCGAGAGATATAAATTATAACCTGGTAAATGCCCAACAGGCAAGGAGAGTCCTGGACAGATTGGTGGGGTATGAACTATCGCCGGTTCTTTGGAAAAAAATTAAACCCGGACTTTCTGCCGGAAGGGTTCAGTCTGTTGCAGTTCGTTTAATTGTTGAAAGAGAACGAGACATTGATGTTTTTAAACCTGAAGCTTCCTATAAGGTAGTGGCAGAATTTAAAACGGAGAATGGTAATGTTTTTGGGGCAAAACTGGGAAAGAGCTTTAAAACTAAAGAAGAGGCTCAGGTATTTTTGAATAAAAATGCGAGTTCCCTCTTTAATGTTGCAAGTCTGGATAAAAAACTTGCAAAAAAATCGCCGGCCGCACCA
>JAHEBI010000394.1 GCA_024642325.1 Eudoraea sp.
AAAATACCTGTACATTGGGGGTATGTCATAGGTGCTTTGATGGTTAGACACGATGATAATCGGCACATTTTCAGGGATGGCGTGTTTGTTAATGAACCTTACCCTCGAAAATAAAAGAAATAAGCTCCAGGTCAATCCAATGTTCAAGGCTATGACACTGGCCCTGTGCGCCTCTTTTCCGAAAACGTTAAAAGCAACCCATTGTATAGGGTGAAAGACCAGTAGCAGCAATCCGAACACGATATAGTGAATCACCGAAAGCGGGTATGATAACAGTTTTAAAAAGAATGCCATAATTTATTGTCCTTATCCTCAAGGATATATATGATCCGATTTAAAAGGCCAGCCACTGGCTCCATGGGATTCTGCTCAGCACAAAAACCAGGGCAATGCCATAATACAAAGCCACAGTCTTGAACTTACCCTTGTCTGTGGTTTGTTTTTTGTGTTTTGAAAAGCCCATCGTAATCAGAACGATCGCCAGAATCATCATCAGCGGATGTTCTATGACATATAATCTGATTTCCGGTTCTTTCATGGCGGCTCCCATTCCGTTGTCTAAAACAAAGTTAAATTGAGCAGAAACAAAATAAGTGATAAAACCAATGATCAATTGTAAATGGGCAATGATCAGGGTAAATAAGGAAATCCTGAGGTCCTTGTCTTTGAACTCTTTTTTTGAAGTCAGGCCAATAAGGGCATTTACCACGGCAAAGATCAAAATGATCAGGGTGATATAGGCCCAGCCGGAATGTAACATTTTAAGCATGATATTGTTTTTTAAAATCGGAGGTAAAAGTAATCATTAAAAAATAAAAACCCCACTTAAATCATTAAGTGAGGTTTTATAATAAATTTAATGATGATTAGAAGTTATATCTAATACTTACGTTCCAAGTAATTCCTAAACCAACAAAACCTCTGTTTGCTGTATCAACACCATAGTAATCTACTCCGTCACCATCTTCAGATTTGATATTGGTAGACAATTCTGAAATATAGTTTGTATCGAAAAGGTTATTGATATTTCCTCTAAAGTAAAGGTTGTTTGTTTTTTGACCAATTGGCAGCCTGTAAGAAGCACCAAAATCCATAATTCCAAAAGCAGGAAGTTTTAGATTTTCTTTTACAGCCCCTACATTGGCATAAAGATCAGCATAGTATCTGTAATCTGCATCGATTGAAAAACGTTCTGTGATTCTCCAGTCAGCACCTAATCCAAAAGTAGTCTGTGCAGCATCTCCAACTTCACCACCATCAACATCTATAATTTCTTCTTCAATGATATTCTGATCCTCATCAGCTACTCTTGTAACAGAATTACCCTTGTATCTCCAGCTTCCCAAAGAAAGGAATCCTCTTGCTCTTAAGGCGTCTGTAATTCTGTAAACACCATCAATTTCAAGACCCGTGTGTAATTGTTCTACACCAAAATTTGTTGTATAAAGAACAATATCCTGTCCTGTATCCGGATCAGTTTCAACATCAGATGAAGTTACAACTCTGTCTTTCCAAGAAGTACTGTACAAGTTCACACTACCCGAAAATTTGTTGCCTGTATACTTGTATCCTAATTCCATACCAAAAATCTTTTCATTTTCAGTTAATGGATTCACCTGGTTCGTAAAGTTCAGGTAAATATTATCATGATATGGCTGGCGGGAATAGTACCCGATATTTCCGTAAACACTGTTCTTTGAATTGATAAAATATGCACCACCTCCTTTAATGTTGAATCCAAAGTTACTTACTTTTTCAGAATCAGTTCCGGGCTCAATATCACTTGGTAATGGCACCGGCTGTCCTGTATCTTCATCGATTACATTCTGTGTAGAAGTTCCGTTGATCAAATCCTGATCAGCGTACTGGTAATAATCAAATCTTTGATGATTTTGATTTGAGATCGAACCCTGAACAAATACAGAAAAGTTGTCATTAGCATATTCTAACTGAGAAAATAATCCTCCATAAGTGATTCTTTCATCATTACTGTAGGCTATTTTTTGATCTTCTGGCGCTTTGGCATTTAAGGCAGCCCAGGGATCAGCATTATAAGATGCCGTAGCAACAACTTTCTTATAAGTTCCGAAAGACCCATAAGTATCATGGTTGTTATTCTGATCTCTTAATCTGATATTTTCTTGCCAAGAATTTAAACCATGGTAGTTTTCAACCACCCTGTGATGAAATCCATAATAATATCTGTAATCTAAACCAACATTGAAAGTCAGGTTCTCGTTAAATTTATTTTCATAATTTGATACAATACCATACCAGCTATGAGAATTAACCGAAGACCTGGTTACATAACCACCTCCTGCAGCAAAATATCCTCCTTTACCATTTGGAACACTTTCGTTAAAGGCATAGATAGCATCATAATCAATATATCCATCCTCAGTTCTGATACGGTCACCTCGGTTACCGGTTCCGCCACCTCTACCCCAAGAAGCATAAAGCACAGTAGATAGATTCGAAGATTCGTTGATGGTGAAATCCCAGTTTAAGTTCATAACAGGTTTGTGATAGAAGTTTCTTCTTTCTGTCATGTATTTACCTTTATAGGTACCCCAGTTATTGTTGTATCTGTCTCCATATTCCTCATAATTATCCAGGCTTTTAGTAAAGTTCTGATCATGCCATTGAGGAGCTCCAGTTAAAAGGAAATTGAAATTATTTCTTTCATTGGCTTGATACCCTATTGAAATAAAATAGTTCTGTCCCTGACCTTTGTTTCCTTCATTATAACCATCACCTTGCCAGTGAGAGAACATAACGCTTGTTCCCCAGCCATTCTCCGATCTACCAGTGTTATAAGCAATAGTAGTTTTGAAATAACTATTGTTGGCAACACCAAAATGACCGAACCCACTTTCTCTTTTGTCAGTTGATTTTGTAACAAAGTTCGTCGTACCACCAACAGATGAAATAGCCAGTTTAGAAGAACCTAAACCACGCTGTGTTTGAATTACATTGGCAATATCAGACATACCTGACCAGTTCGACCAGTACATTCTACCATCTTCCATACCATTGATCGGTTGACCGTTCAAAAGGTAGGCAGTATTGTCTTGACCGAATCCCCTTACAGCAATTCTTGAATCTCCATAACCTCCTGCTTGCCCTGCAACATATACAGAGGGTGTA
>JAHEBI010000032.1 GCA_024642325.1 Eudoraea sp.
AAAGTGCTAATATAAACTGGGTTAAGGAAATCTATATAGAGCAGGAATTTGAAGTAATCAGTGATACGGTCTTTTTGTTAAAAAGAGATTATATGTTAAGTGATTTCAGCCTGTTTAAAAAAGAAGAGTCCAAAGGTGTTTATGGAAAAAGAACCACAGTATATGGCAATTATGAATTTGATATTGAAAAGCCCAAACAATTTTATAAAAATAAGACAGATCCTTTTAATCCAGTCACTTTTGAAAGGGATAGCTTATTTTGGAAAAACAACCGTTTGGAATCCCTTAATAAAGATGAACAGGGGATATATACGCTCTTAGATACCTTAAAGACCGTACCCCGTTTTAATACAGCTTACGACATCGTAAGTATTTTAGCATCCGGTTACGTAGAAATAGATAAATGGAATGTGGATCTGGGGAGTATTTATAGTGGTTTCGGTTATAACGAGGCTGAAGGAATTAGATTAAGAGGTGGGGCAAGAACCTATTTCGGACAAAATGATCCATGGCGTATTGAAGGTTATCTGGCTTATGGATTTAAAGATGAAAAATTTAAGCATGGGATATCCGGCAAATGGTTACTGGACAAAAAAACCAGATTAATAGTATCCGGGGGTAACCGTCGCGATATTGAGCAATTGGGGTTAAATCTCACGCAAACAACAGATGTGCTCGGCAGAAGTGTGGCTTCTTCCGCAATATTCACAGTTGGGGCCAATGACAGACTTACCAATATAAAGCTGACCACCTTTAACACAGAGATTGAGCCTCTTACCAATCTGAGGATTCGTTTTGGCAGTTCATTTCGTAACTTAAGTTCAGCACTTCCTGATGCCTTTAGCCTGGATTATATCGATCCCACATCACCAACGGGGATATCTTCTGAGATAAAACAATTTGAATTAAATACGATGCTTTTATATACCCCTGGCAAAAAAACTATTGGTAACGGTGTGGAACGAAGAGACGTGAATGATGATTACAGCTCTTTTTTTATTAATTACACAAAGGGGTTGAAGGGCTTGTTTCAAAGTGATTTTGAGTTTGAAAAAATACAGTTCTCTTATACACAACCCTGGCAGCTTGGAGGCTATGGAAGATTGTTAAGTACCGTTGAGGTTGGTAAAACTTTTGGTGAAGTTCCGCTGGGCCTCCTTAGTGTAATCCCCGGAAACCAGACCTTATGGACCATTTATAATACATTTCCAAACCTAAATTTTTACGAGTTTGTAACGGATACATATGCCACCGTTCATTTGGAGCATAATTTTAATGGGCGCATTTTTTCAAGGATTCCCCTGGTTCGAAACTGGAATTTAAGAGAAATAGTAGGTTTAAGAGGGGCATGGGGCACTTTGTCCGATGAAAATATTGCGCTAAGCAGTCCAACAAATATTCCTTTGGCGGCCCCTTCTGATAAGGTTTATTGGGAATACTCTTTTGGAATCGGTAACATCTTCAAAATCTTTAGAATCGACTTCAATTTCAGAGGTAATTATCTGGATTCTCCCGATGCGCGTCCCTTTAGTATTAAGGGAACATTTGGTTTTAGCTTTTAAATCTTAGCGGTAATAGATTTAATCTTTTTTATTCTAATCCATTTTACTACTTTTGCACCCGTTTTAAATCGCAAATAACTAACAAATATGGAACTGATCGTAAACTTATTACCCGCTTTTGGTGTTTTGGCACTTCTTTTTGTATTAATAAAAAATATTTGGGTTTCCAAACAGGAGGTAGGCAATGAAAAAATGGCAAGGATAGCCAAAAATATTGCTGATGGAGCAATGTCCTTCTTAAAGGCGGAATACAAAATCTTATCAATCTTTGTAGTGGCTGTGGCCATTTTATTGTACTTCAAAGGGAATTCTGAGGAAGGATCAAATGGAATGGTGGCAGTTTCTTTTATTGTTGGTGCCATTTGTTCTGGGTTAGCGGGATTTATAGGTATGCGCGTTGCTACTAAAGCAAACGTTAGAACAACACAAGCTGCAAGAGAATCCTTAGGGAAGGCTTTGGAAGTAGCCTTTGCAGGTGGTTCTGTAATGGGATTAGGTGTTGTAGGTTTAGGTGTTCTTGGATTGAGTGGGTTGTTTATGATTTATCAGATGATTTGGCCGGGTGCTGAAAATATTCCTATGGTACTAAATGTTCTTTCAGGATTCTCATTGGGGGCTTCTTCCATTGCCTTATTTGCACGTGTTGGTGGAGGTATTTATACTAAAGCTGCCGACGTTGGCGCCGATTTGGTTGGTAAAGTTGAAGCTGGTATTCCGGAAGATCATCCTTTAAACCCGGCTACCATTGCCGATAACGTTGGTGATAATGTTGGGGATGTTGCAGGTATGGGAGCCGATTTATTTGAATCTTTCGTTGGTTCTATTATTGGTACCATGGTATTAGGGGCGTTTATTTTTACACCTGAATTCGGTGGTCTGGGTGCAGTATATTTACCATTGGTATTAGCTGCAGTAGGTATTGTGATGTCTATTATTGGTACTTTCTTTGTTAAAGTAAAAGATGGAGGAAGCCCACACAAGGCATTAAATTTGGGGGAATTCGGATCTGGAGCATTAATGATTATTGCTTCCTATTTTATAATTACGAATATGTTGCCGGAAAGTATTGAAGGTTTACCATCCGGGGCAATGGGTGTATTTTTCGCAACTTTAGCAGGATTAATAGCTGGTTTTGGTGTTGGTAAAATAACAGAGTATTATACAGGTACCGGAACAAAACCGGTAACGTCAATTGTAAGGCAGTCTAGTACAGGCGCCGCTACAAATATTATAGCAGGATTAGGTGTTGGCATGATGTCGACAGCAGTACCCATCTTATTAATTGCTGGGGCTATTTTAGTTTCACATCATTTTGCCGGGTTATATGGAATTGCAATTGCTGCAGTTGGAATGTTGGCAAATACGGGTATTCAATTAGCAGTTGATGCTTATGGCCCTATTTCCGATAATGCAGGAGGTATCGCGGAAATGGCTGAATTGCCCAAAGAAGTTAGGGAACGTACAGATAAATTAGATGCGGTGGGAAATACAACTGCTGCAATTGGTAAAGGTTTTGCCATTGCTTCTGCTGCATTAACGGCTTTGGCATTATTTGCAGCCTTTATGAAAGTAGCAAATGTAACTGCTATAGACGTTTCCAGACCGGATATTATGGCCGGTTTATTGGTAGGTGGGATGCTTCCTTTTGTTTTCTCAGCCTTATCTATGAATGCGGTGGGTAGAGCAGCTATGGCAATGATAGAAGAAGTTCGCAGACAATTTAGGGACATACCACAATTACATGCCGCATTGGAAGTGATGCGTAAATATGACTCAGATATGTCTAAGGCTACCGTTGAGGACAGAAAAATATTTGATGCTGCAGACGGGTATGCCGAATATGATAAATGCGTGGACATATCCACTAAGGCTTCCATTAAAGAAATGGTATTGCCTGGTTTATTGGCTATAGCAGTACCTGTAGCAGTTGGATTTATTGGAGGAGCCGAAATGCTCGGAGGCCTTTTAGCAGGTGTAACTACATGTGGTGTTCTTATGGCAATATTCCAATCTAATGCGGGTGGCGCATGGGATAATGCCAAGAAAATGATTGAAGCCGATGGCGGTAAAGGTACAGAAGCTCATAAGGCTGCAGTAGTAGGAGATACCGTTGGAGATCCTTTTAAGGATACCTCAGGGCCTTCATTAAATATTCTTTTAAAACTTATGTCTGTTGTAGCTTTGGTGATAGCGCCGAGTATTGCAATTTCTTCAGATTCTTTAACTGCATATGCCGAACAAAAAGGTGTTGCTGAAGTTAAAAAGGAAGTACTTGTGGAGATGAATAAAAATGAAGACGGTCTGGTTAAGGCGGTTGTAACAATAACTACCAAAGAAAATGGTGTTGATGAAACCCGAGAACTTGTTTTTGAAGGTAGTGAGGATGAAGTAAAAGCACAATTGGAGGAATTACAAAAAGCAGATGCTAAAGTGAAAATCCAAATAGAAAAAGTTGTAAAAGAAGAAGAATAGGCAACTAATTAAGTTGTCCAAAATAATAAAAAGATCCCCACGCCATGCACGGGGATCTTTTTATTAGTGATTATGAGGTCTAGAAAAGTCCGTGAATTTCTGCGTCTATCTTATTAATCACCTCGCCAAGATGTTCCGGATTGTCAACGAAATCTAATTGATCCACATCAATAATTAACAGGTTGCCTTTTTCATAGCCGTGGGCCCATGCTTCATATCGCTCGTTCAACCTGCTTAAATAATCGATTGAAATAGAATTTTCGTAATCCCTGCCCCGTTTGTGAATCTGATTCACCAAATTCGGGATTGAACTTCTTAGGTAAATTAAAAGATCGGGAGGTTGTACCAAAGTTTCCATAAGCTCAAAAAGACTGCTGTAGTTGCTAAAATCCCTGTTCGTCATTAAGCCCATGGCATGTAAATTAGGCGCGAAAATATGAGCGTCTTCATAAATTGTCCTGTCCTGGATAATATTTTTTCCAGTTTCCCGGATTTTTAATATTTGTCTGTATCTGCTATTTAAAAAATAAATCTGAAGGTTAAAACTCCAACGCTCCATCTGGTTGTAAAAATCATCCAAATAGGGATTGTCTACAACATCTTCAAAATGTGCCTCCCATCTGTAATGTTTCGCTAAAAGCTGGGTGAGGGTAGTTTTTCCAGCTCCAATATTTCCAGCAACGGCAATATGCATATAGTGTTTAAATTTATGGTTGGTGTCTTAAATTTAAGAGGAACACAATATACAAAGTATCTGCTGGTTGAGAAAAAATAGTTGTTGAAATACCGGATATAATTATCTTTTATCAAAATTTTTATTTCGACGACATTTATGTACTTTTGTAAGGTTATATAAGAGGAGGGATTTGACTGATTGCAACCTCTTGTACAGAACCCACTAAAGAATCAAGTTTAAGTACTATTTTTCTTGTCATTCAGGTTCTGCAAAAGAAAAATGCTAAAGCAGTTTCTACAGATCAATCTGAGTTGTGAACTTCTTTTTCAGCATCCCTCAAAACGCTTTTAATTATTAAAAAGTAAAAAATTATGGCCTATTTGTTTACCTCGGAATCTGTTAGTGAAGGACATCCGGACAAAATAGCAGATCAGATTAGTGATGCTTTATTAGATAATTTTTTAGCCTTTGACCCGGAAAGTAAGGTGGCTTGTGAAACCCTGGTTACAACAGGTCAGGTAATATTAGCAGGGGAAGTAAAAAGTCATACTTATGTAGATCTGCAACAAATAGCCAGAGATGTTATTAATACAATTGGATATACCAAAGGCGAATACCAGTTTAGCGGTGATTCCTGTGGGGTGATCTCATTGATTCATGAACAATCCAAGGATATAAATCAGGGCGTGGATCGCGGAAAAAAGGAAGAACAGGGAGCTGGTGACCAGGGTATGATGTTTGGCTATGCCACTAATGAAAGTGAAAATTTTATGCCAATGGCATTAGACATTTCACATCGAATACTTAAAGAACTTTCATTGTTAAGAAAAGAAAATGATGTAATAACCTATTTGAGACCGGATGCAAAAGCGCAGGTGACAATTGAATACTCGGATGATAATACACCGGTTAAAATTGATACTATAGTAATATCTACCCAACATGACGAGTTTGACAAGGATGATGATAAAATGTTATCAATAATCAAAGCAGACTTGGTGAATATATTAATACCGAGAGTTATAGGAAAGTTACCACAGCACACACAGGACTTATTTAATGATAAGATCAAGTATCATATCAATCCTACAGGAAAATTTGTAATTGGAGGACCTCATGGTGATACGGGATTAACGGGAAGAAAAATTATTGTAGATACGTACGGAGGTAAAGGAGCCCACGGGGGAGGTGCTTTTAGCGGTAAGGATCCAAGTAAAGTAGACCGAAGTGCTGCTTATGCTTCCAGACATGTGGCAAAAAATCTGGTCGCAGCGGGCGTTGCAGATGAAATACTGGTTCAGGTAAGTTATGCCATAGGATTGGTTGAACCTACCTCTATTTACGTAGATACCTATGGAACTTCAAAAGTGGCGTTAAGTGATGGAGAAATAGCTCAGAAAGTGGCGGAACTGTTTGATATGAGACCATTTGCCATAGAAGAACGGCTAAAATTAAGAAACCCTATATATCTGGAAACAGCCGCTTATGGGCATATGGGAAAAGAACCCAGAATAGTGTCAAAAGTATTTGAATCTCCTTATAATGGAAGGGTTGAAATAAAAGTGGAGTTATTCACCTGGGAGAAATTAGATATGGTAGATAAGGTAAAATTGGCATTCAATTTGTAATTTTTAATACAAAAAATAGGAATTTCTATTTTTCCATACTTATATTTGCCTTTACTAAGTTCAATTACTTGTTGAATAGTTATCAAGAAAGGTGGAGGGAATAGACCCATTGAAGCCTTAGCAACCCTTTGTGTCATATGCAAAGAAGGTGCTAAATTCTATCACATTAAAGTTGTGGCAGATAACAAAAAGAATTACCCTGGTAATTTATCTTTCTTAATAACATTTTAATAATTCCTGGCTGCTTACAATAGCGCCAAGGGTCAGATTGTACTGAATAGTATTGAAATGATTGATTGAGAAGTCATTTTAAAAACAAATTGTATTAAGAACCAGTATTCTTTTAGAATACAAAGAAACAAACATCATGAGTGAACACAAATTTTCGACCAATGCACTACATGCAGGTCATGACACCACTTTAAATGGTGGTACACGAGCAGTGCCGATTTATCAAAGTACTGCCTATGTCTTTAATGATTCCGAACATGCGGCTAATTTATTTTCTTTAGCGGAGTTCGGAAACATATACACCAGGATTAATAATCCTACTAATGATATTTTGGAACAACGCCTGGCTGCTCTTGAAGGGGGTATTGCCTCTGTGGTTACGTCATCTGGAACAGGAGCCATTAACACCGCTCTTTTAGTTCTGTTAAAGTCAGGAGACCATATTGTGGCTTCAAACAGCCTATATGGGGGCACTTATAATTTATTAAGTGTTACCCTGCCCCGGTTTGGGATTACCACAACATTTGTTGATCCTTCCGATCCATCCAATTTTGGAAAGGCCGTTAAGGAGAATACACGGGCAATTTTTGTTGAATCTTTAGGGAATCCCAAACTGGATGTTCTGGACTTAAAGGCAATATCTGCAGAGGCAAAAGCTGCCAAAATTCCGTTTATTGTGGATAATACGGTGGCAACTCCGGCCCTATTGAATCCTATTGAACACGGAGCCAATATTGTGATACATTCACTTACCAAATACATCAATGGAAATGGAACAGCACTTGGTGGGGCAGTCATAGATGCCGGAACCTTTGATTGGGCCAATGGCAAATTCCCTGAATTTACGGAACCTTCAGCAGGGTATCACGG
This sequence comes from Eudoraea sp., assembly GCA_024642325.1. GTDB lineage: Bacteria > Bacteroidota > Bacteroidia > Flavobacteriales > Flavobacteriaceae > Eudoraea. Next base: position 7,440 of record JAHEBI010000032.1, read on the forward strand.
GTTGGTTTATCACGATGCCTTAGGGCCGGCAGCCTTTATTGCCAAGATGCGAATTGAAGGTTTAAGGGATCACGGTGCCTGTCTGAGTCCGTTTAATGCTTTTCAGATTATTCAAGGCCTTGAAACTCTTGAGATTCGGATGAAAAAGCATAGTGAAAGCGCAATGGAATTGGCTGAATGGCTGGAAGAAAGAGATGAAGTTATCTGGGTAAATTATCCGGGACTTAAAAGCAGTAAATATTTTGCGGAGGCGGAGGCTTACTTGCCTAAAGGACAAAGTGGCTTAATTACCTTTGGCGTTAAAGGAGGATATGATTCTGCCAAGAAAATAGCGGACGGCACCCAAATTTTTTCTTTATTAGCCAATATAGGTGATAGTAAATCTCTGATAATTCATCCGGCCAGCACAACGCATCAACAATTGGACGATGCAGCACAGCAGGCAACAGGAGTAACCAAGGATTTAATACGTTTATCTGTAGGACTGGAAAACCTTGATGATCTTAAAGCGGACCTGGAACAGGCTTTTGCAACAATTGATAAATCTGTTCTGGCATAGAAATAAAAATATCACTCATAAGAGCTGAATGGAAAGATTGTTTCATATTGGAAGCACTTCTACTCAGTTTTAATTGAAATCATTCGAATTAAAGACGTGAACACGAAACTTCAAAAGATAAAGATTCCTGGGTTTACTACCCATGGCGGTGTTTTACAAGATATGGAGTTATCATATCAGTTGTTTGGCAAAGAGTTGCACTCTGCGCCCATCGTAGTGGTAAATCATGCCCTGACAGGAAATTCAAATGTAGCCGGGAAAGATGGCTGGTGGGCTTCATTGATAGGAGATGACAAATGTATTGACACCACAAAATTTACAGTATTGGCCTTCAACATTCCCGGAAATGGTTATGACGGTTTTGTGGTTGATAATTACAAAGATTTTGTTGCTGGCGATATTGCAAAAATATTCCTTCAAGGACTAGGAGAACTTAATATAAATCGCATTTATGCGCTTATCGGTGGTTCATTGGGTGGGGGAATAGCCTGGGAAATGGCTGCAATGAACCCATTACTTACAGAGCATCTGATTCCTGTGGCTGCCGATTGGAAATCTACAGATTGGCTTATTGCGAATTGCCAGATTCAGGAACAATTTCTCGTAAATTCCAAGCAACCGGTGCACGATGCCCGGATGCATGCCATGCTGTGTTATCGAACTCCTCAGTCTTTTAAGGCAAGGTTTCAAAGGAGTACCAATGAAGAATTGCAGGTTTTTAATGTGGAAAGCTGGCTTTCTTATCATGGAAAAAAATTGAATGAACGCTTTCAGCTTTCGGCGTATAAATTGGCCAATCAGTTATTAAAAACCATAGATATTACCAGAAACGGAGAAGAAGCATTTATAAATCTGCAAAACAGTAAAACCAATATTCACATTATTGGGGTAGATTCTGATCTTTTTTTTACGGCAAATGAAAATAAGGACACATTTAAACAACTGGCTCAGGCCAAAAGCAATGTTACTTATGGCGAAATACAATCGCTTCACGGCCATGATGCATTTTTGATTGAATTTGAACAAATGCAGCAGTTACTGAAAGGGGTTTTTAATACTAACGGTAAATCCAAGAGAATAAAAATTTTAAAGTTTGGCGGTAAATCACTTTCCAATGGAGAAGGCCTGGGCAGAGTGTTGGATATTATAACCAGCAAGGTTAAGGATGGAGAAAATATTGCAGTGGTTTTATCCGCTCGTGAAAAAGGTACCGATCAACTGGAAGCCATATTGAACAAGGCTGCGAAAGGGTTGGATTACAGAGAGGATTTCGAAAATTTTGAAAGATATCAGAAGCATACTTTTAAGAATATAAATCTTTCAGAGGAATTCAGGGAATTAGTAAAATTATTTGAAGGAGTGGCGCTTCTTGGGGATTATAGTGCAAAAATAAAGGACCAGGTCCTGGCTTACGGAGAGCTTATATCGGGGAAGCTGATGACGAAATTACTTATTGGGGAAGGAATTAACGCAAAATTACTGGATAGCCGCCGATTAATAAAAACAGATGATTCTTATGGGGATGCCAAAGTACTGGAAGAAATATCCCGGGAAAATGTGATTCAGGAATTTTCTAAATTAAAGGAAGATGAGGTCCCATTGATAACAGGCTTTATAGCGTCTACGGTAAAAGATGAAACAACTACACTTGGGAGGAACGGAAGTAATTATACGGCTTCTCTTATAGCAAACTTTTTGGATGCGGAAGAGCTGCAGAATTATACGCATGTGGATGGTATTTTTACTGCGAACCCGGAATTGGTTTCTGAAGCGCAAAGATTGGAGCAATTGTCTTATGGTGAAGCTAATGAGCTTGCTAACTTCGGAGCAACCATTTTGCACGCAAAGACAATTATTCCTCTAATTGAAAAAAATATCCCGCTGAGAATACTCAATACGTTTAATAATGATAATGAGGGCACCCTTATAAGTGCCAAATCGAGTAAAGAAGGAATAAAATCATTATCCGTTATCGAAAACGAAGCTTTAATAAATCTCGAAGGGAGGGGTTTACTTGGTAAAGTAGGTATTGATGCTCGAATTTTTCGGACCCTCAGCCAGAATAATATCAGTGTAAGTATCATCTCTCAGGGTTCTTCTGAAAGGGGTATTGGACTGGTAGTAAATTCAGATAAGGCTCAATTGGCTAAAAGGGCTTTGGAAATGGAGTTTGAGAGCGATTTTCAATCGCGTGACATTAATACAATAACCATTGTAAGTGAGGTTTCCGTTATTTCTATAGTGGGACAGGATCTAAGCACCTTTCACAAACCTTATAATGCTTTAATAAAGAACCAGATTATCCCCTTATTATTTAATAATACGATTACAGGAAAGAATGTAAGTTTAGTGGTGAAGAAATCAGACCTTCACAAGGCCCTGAATGTTATGCATGGCCAAATCTTTGGGATAAGCAAAAAGGTTAATCTGGCAATTTTTGGACATGGAAATGTTGGAGGAACTTTGGTAGATCAGATTTTAGCATCCAGGAAGGGTATTGAGGAAAGAAAAGGACTAAATCTAAACGTATTTGCCCTGGCAAATTCAAAAAAATTGCTCTTAAACAAAGACGGCATTTCTGCATCCTGGGCAGAGGATATTAATAAAAAGGGGATTTCCTATACCGTAGATCAAATTTTTGATTATGCCAAAATACATCATTTGGAAAATTTAATTGCCATAGATAATACAGCGAGCCAGGATTTTGTGGCCCACTATTTCGATTTTATTGAAAATGGCTTTGATTTGGTTTCCTCAAACAAAATAGCCAATACCCTTGGATTTGACTACTATAGATTACTTAGGGATGAGCTGGCTAAAAAGCAGAAACAATACCTCTATGAAACTAATGTGGGTGCAGGATTACCATTAATTGATACTATTAAACTTTTGCATCTGTCCGGTGAAAATATTACCCGGATCAAAGGCGTTTTTTCAGGCTCCCTGAGCTACATATTTAATACTTTTTCGGAACAAGACACTTCCTTTTCCAGGATATTGAAAGCCGCAATTGAAAATGGATTTACTGAGCCTGACCCAAGAGAGGATTTATCCGGAAATGATGTGGGTAGAAAGTTGCTGATATTAGCTCGTGAGCTGGAACTTGAAAATGAATTTGCCGATATTTCAGTTCAAAACCTTATACCTGTATCACTTCGTAAGGGTAGTGTGCAGGAATTTTTGAACAACCTAGAGGTATTGGATGATTTTTTCAATAAAATTAAGCACAACCAGAAGCCTGATCATGTACTCCGCTACGTGGGAGATTTATATGGCGATTTACAGAAAGAAAAGGGAAAACTGGAAGTGAAACTTGTATCTGTCCCTAAGGAGAGTGCGTTGGGACAGGTAAAAGGCTCAGACTCCATCATTGAAATCTATACTGAATCATATGGAGAACATCCCTTGGTGATTCAGGGAGCCGGAGCCGGCGCTGCCGTAACCGCACGTGGAGTTTTTGGTGATATTTTGCGTATTGCAGAAAAAGGATGATTTTATTTTTAAATATACTGGTTAAATAGAATGATGAAGAAAAATAAATTTGAAACTGAGGCCATACGCACTCAAATAGAACGTTCAAAGTTTTTAGAACATTCCAGTTCTATTTACCTTACATCGAGTTTTGTATTTGAGGATAGCGAAGATATGAGGGCATCCTTTGCGGAAGAAAAGGAACGAAACATATATTCCCGATATTCCAACCCCAATTCCTCAGAATTTATTGAAAAAGTATGTAAAATGGAAGGAGCAGAGGAT
>JAHEBI010000395.1:0-848 GCA_024642325.1 Eudoraea sp.
CAATGTGGATTGGGAATCCTGTATGACCATGAATGATACCTGGGGCTATAAATTGAATGACCATAACTGGAAATCCGCTGAAGAACTGATACATAATTTGATAGATGTGGCGTCCAAGGGAGGGAACTATCTTCTAAATGTGGGGCCCACTGCCGAAGGTGAAATTCCTGAACCTAGTCTGGAAAGGCTTCAGGAGATGGGTAATTGGCTGCGCACCAATGGTGAAGCCGTTTATGGCACAGAAAAACTGAAAGCACATTTTAAGCAGGGCGATCACATCCGCTTTACAAAAAAAAGGGAGGAACAGACTATTTATGCCATTTCTTTAAAAGCTCCGGAAAAAGATTTTTCAGTGAACTACGTAAAACCTGTCGAGGGTAGTAAAATAAGGCTAATCGGATATGCCACCCCTATTGAATATAGCTATACCGAAGAGGGTGGGCTTGTATTACATATACCTGAGGATGCCATTAGTTCCACGGGTACCAGATATGCATGGACCTTTAAAATAAATGGTGTTGAAAAAACTACAGAATAGGCTTGTTCACATAGTACATTTTCATCATTCCCTTGTTTTTAACTTTAATTTTGCCTCTGTATTCGCATTCAAACTGATCTTTTATCAATTCATAGGTGTTTTCAGAGATGTTTATCCTTCCGGGCTCTGAATTTGATTCCATACGGGCGGCAACATTTACGGTATCTCCCCAAATATCATAGGCAAATTTTTGGGTGCCCACTACCCCGGCTACCACAGGTCCGGTATTAATGCCAATGCGGATTTCATAGGGCATTACATTAGCCTGATTATCATTCTTAACTTCTTTGGTAATTTGGACTATTTCAAA
>JAHEBI010000395.1:858-3131 GCA_024642325.1 Eudoraea sp.
CCCCCTGTACACATGTAAGCATCTCCTATGGTTTTGATCTTTTCCAATCCATGCTTCATCATAACTTCATCAAATTTGGAAAAATAGTAATCCACACTCCTGACCAGGCTTTCCGGGCTTAAGGCCTCAGAGGAGCGGGTAAAATCTTTGAAGTCTGTAAACAGGACTGTGACTGATTCAAATTTTTTGGCTTCCACATGCCCGGTTTCTTTTAATTCCTGGGCGGTTTCTTTAGGAAGGATATTAAGCAACAAGGAATCGGATCTGTTTTTTTCCTCTTCTATAATTGTATTGGCCTCCTTCACAAAATTATATCGCCTATAGAGAAAGAAAACAAAGACAAATATTATAACAAGGGCCAGTACTGTCCCATAAATTATACTTTTCTGCCTTTTATCTTTTAACTGCTGTATTTCGGACTCCTTTTGCAACAGGTCTACTTCAACCTGCTTCCGGGCAAGTGCAAAATCTGCCTGCAAATTTGCCATTTCCCTGACCTTATCAATATTACTTACACTGTCCCTGAATGTGATATGGTTCTTGTAATATTTAAGGGATTCCACAGTATTCCCTCTTTTTTCATAAAGTTCTGAAAGTTTTAGATAGGCCTCGCTAATCTGCTCTTTTAGGCCATATTGCCGTGCGAGACCTAAACTTTTATGGGCATAACCAAAAGCTGCATCCCAATCACCCTGTGTTGCATAAATATCGGACATATAGGTTAGGTATGTGCAAATAGGATCATAATTCCCCATTTCTTCCAACATTTCGGTGGCCTGCCCGATGTTTTTTTCGGCGATGTCATTCTCTCCTTTCAAAGCATAGGAGAGCCCAACATTGCCCAGATTTATGGCTATTCCCGGTTTATAATTCAGGGTTCTGAAAATTTCTCCCGATTGTTGGAAAAATACCAGGGCCGAATCGGGTTTCTCCAGGTTCAGATTATAGAGATCTCCGATATTTTCAAGTGCTTTTGCATAATCAAGCGAATCGTTTTCCTCTTTTAAGATGCTGCTGGCATTGGTATAATTGAGAATTGCATTCCTGTGATCCCCCATACTGGCATACGCTGTACCTATGTTTATAAATAAAATTCCCAATTCCCGTTTTCGTTCTTCTTCTTCGGCAATTTTTACACCCTTGAAAAAGCTTTCCAACGACTGGTTTAGGTCACCTTTGCGCCTCAAAGCGCTTCCTATCTCCTGATATGCCCCAATGATATGAATTGTAGAATCGGCTGCAATCGCCTTGTGAAGGAGTTCATTACTATATTGCAAGGATTTATCGGGATCGGGATGATATACGGCAAGATCGTATAAAAGATTTAATAGATCTTTATCCGCAAATTGGCCTGCTTTATAAACCGATTCAAGACTGTCAGAAATTAATTGGTCCTGGGCATACAAGCCGCTTCCAAAAAAATATAAAACGCCCAGGATTAGGCAAGTTTTTTTATGGAATAAACTTTTTAAAATGTAAAAGTTTGCCATCAGGATGCATTAGCAATAATTAATAGTCATCATCGATATGCTTTGATAACAGGATCAATATTAAAAGTACCGGCCTTGTTTGATAGGGTAAAATTTATACTGTATTTTTCTTTTAGATACGCTTCAAATTTCCCAGGCCTCATTTTTATAGCCCCCGTAACCATTTCATCGCCACCCCTTTTTCCACTCAACGAAATTCTTTGAAAAAGTCTTTCCCCGGAAACGTAATTTATTGAGGTTATTTTGACCTGATCTGCAGGATTACTGATCGAAACTCCTTGCCAGATTACCCGATCTCCTTTTCTCACATGAGTTGTAAAATCTGTATTCGAAATGCCTAATGGCTGTCCAAAATTAGCATGCTGGTCTGTATTACTTAATTGAATCTGATCTGTGTCCACATAAAGTGTGACTACATGCAATTGGTTTTTACAGGATACAAGGCTCACAACGGCCAACAGAAAAAATAGCAGACGACTGGTAGTTTTCATAATAGTGTTTTTAAATTAGTTTGTGGGGGAAAATTATTTCGCGATACAATCTTATCCTAATGAAGTTGAATTACAGGATTCATTGTAAATGTTTTTCAACTTCTTTTGCCATAACAGGCAAGGGTCAAAAATCTACACATAATATAGTGAAATTAAGCTAATTGGTAAAATAACCTTGCATGAATTGTCCGTTTTTATGTCCGAAAGCAGGATTTTTCTTATCTACTTCCGCTCTTAAAGTTAATCGGAAGCCCATAGATGGTTAAACTTCAATCTCCTGTCCCTGAACAGC
>JAHEBI010000396.1 GCA_024642325.1 Eudoraea sp.
GAAATTGAAAAAAGAAAAGGCAAGAAAAATCAGAACAAAAGACTTATTCATAAAAACCTTAAAATTGATTATAAACTCCCAAGTTTACTAATATTTTTGCGAAATAAATAACTTTAAACTTAAAATATTGCAACTTCACTAATTAATGCCCTCATGGAGAAACACTATTCCATAATTGTGTAATGACTATATTTGCCTTCATTAAAGAATAGCTTATGACAACACCGATCCAAGGTTTTTCCAAACTTTCCAAAGAAGAAAAAATCAATTGGATTGCCGATAACTATACGGATAATTCGGAAGCCACATTAGAAATCCTTAAAACGTACTGGAATGAAGATTCTGTGTTGCAAAAACTTCATGACGAATTCATAGAAAACACGATCAGCAACTATTACCTTCCTTTTGGAATTGCCCCTAATTTTCTAATCAATAATAAATTATATGCCATACCCATGGCTATTGAAGAAAGTTCAGTTGTTGCAGCAGCCAGCAAAGCGGCTAAATTTTGGCTGGATAAGGGTGGATTTAAAACCAAAGTAATAGGCACGCAAAAAATAGGACAGGTACATTTTATCTTTAAAGGTTCTTCTGAGAAATTGCAGGTATTTATTGATAAAATAAGACCCATACTGATAAATGACAGCAGGGCCATCACTCAAAACATGGAAAAACGAGGGGGTGGAATAACTTCAATAGAACTAAGGGATCAGACAAAAAAGCTCGATAATTATTATCAGCTGCATTGTAAATTTGAAACCCTTGATGCTATGGGAGCAAATTTCATCAATTCCTGTTTGGAACAATTCGCCGCTACCCTAAAAAGAGAATCTCACAATTATGAATTGTTCAGCGAAGATGAACGGCAAATAGATGTAGTTATGAGTATTCTATCGAACTATGTCCCGGATTGCCTGGTGAGGGCGGAAGTAAGCTGCCCGATTGATGATTTAGAGGTGGAGCAGTCTGTTTCCCCAAAAGAATTTGCAGAAAAAATGGTGAGGGCAGTTAAAATTGCCAATGTGGAGCCTTACAGAGCGGTTACGCATAATAAAGGAATAATGAATGGAATAGATGCAGTTGTATTGGCAACAGGGAATGATTTCAGGGCAGTGGAAGCCGGAATCCACGCGTATGCTGCAAAAGATGGATCATACCGCAGCCTCACTCACGCTTCTTTGGAAGATGACATATTTAAATTTTGGATAGAAGTCCCTTTGGCTCTAGGAACAGTAGGGGGCCTTACCAGTTTACATCCCCTGGTGCACCTTGCTCTGGAAATTTTACAAAAACCATCCGCCCGGGAATTGATGCAAATTGTTGCCGTGGCCGGATTGGCCCAGAATTTTGCGGCGATACGATCATTGGTCACCACCGGGATTCAACAGGGGCATATGAAAATGCACTTATTAAATATTCTTAATCAAATGAGTGCTACAGAAGATGAAAAGAAAACCTTGATCGCCCATTTTAGAAAGAATGCCGCGACTCATAGTGCAGTGGTTGAAGCACTTCAAAATTTAAGGTCCAATTTATGACCCAACGGTTTTATAGCAATGGAAAGTTGTTACTCACAGGAGAATATGCAGTTCTTGATGGCGCCCTGAGCTTTGCCTTGCCCACTAAATACGGACAAACTTTAACGATAGAAGAGTTGGATACTCCGCTGCTCTTATGGACCAGCCTGGACGAAAAGGGTGAAATCTGGTTTCATACCTCCCTGCAACTGGAACTTCTGAGAAATGTGGATATGGAAGGTGAACTGGCAAATCTGATAGCATCGGCAGATGAAGTTACCGGCTTGTTGCTTAAAATTTTGTTGGAGGCAAAAAAACTGAATCCCGATTTCTTAATGGGTAAAAAGGGATTTGAAGTACATACAGAACTGGGATTTCCAAGGAACTGGGGACTTGGGTCTTCCTCAACCCTTATCAATAATATTGCACAGTGGGCAAAAGTTGATCCTTATGCGCTATTAGCAAAAACATTTAAAGGTAGCGGATACGATATCGCCTGTGCCCAACACAATCGCCCAATAATTTATAGGATTGAGGGCAAGGATACCTATATAAAAGAAATTGAATTCAACCCTCCATTCAAAGACTCTTTATTCTTTGTACATCTAAACAGAAAACAAAACAGCAGAGAAGGAATAAGCCGTTATAAGGAACAGGTATTTAATAAAGAATCCCTTGTTTTTAAAATATCTGCGATAACGGAGGAATGTATTTATTGTATAGATTTAATGAGATTTAAGGAATTAATGAACATTCATGAATTACTATTGTCAAACATTCTGAACCTGGCTCCCATAAAGGAGGATCTGTTCCCGGACTTTGAGGGTTCTATTAAAAGTTTAGGAGCATGGGGTGGAGATTTTGTCCTGGCGCTTGGAGATGAAAACACAACTGCTTACTTTAACCACAAAGGATACAGGACTGTCATTCCCTACAGGCAAATGATATTATAAAAAAAGCTTCTCATAAGAGAAGCTTTTTTTTAAATGATAATTTCATATGGACGTTTTATGCTGTCATAATATCCCTACAAACGATAAGGTTTCTAATAGAACGTTGCCCTGAAATCTTTTATCTCTGAATTCTTCTTTAAGGCATTGAACACACTTGTATTCACTCTGGTACCACTTGATGCCATCAAAGCATTGGCAAATGTGGTATAATTTTCCAATTTAGGGCCTTCTTCTTTTTTAATTACCTCGATTTTAAATACCCCGGTCTCACCTGTAATAAGATCTGAAGTACTCCCCTGAGCCAGGGCGAAAGCAGTACCCACCACCAATGGTTCTCTTCCGGCTCCCGGAATTGTCGGAGTTTTTACCGTTAAGGCAGAAGCATTAGATACATTAGTATTGTTGACTGTAGCTATTTCCTCCAAAGATTTGCCCTGGTTTTGAGAAATAATTTTGGCAGCTTTTTTCCCTTTCCGAATTTTTGGAAGGACATTGGCAGAGGCATCTTCAACAGACATCAAACCTTCTTCATATTTTGCCGTTAGTTGCACAACAGCATAACCGTTGCTAATACCAAATCTCTTAATATCCCCTATTTCCGTCTCAGTATTAAAAGCCCATTGAACA
>JAHEBI010000033.1 GCA_024642325.1 Eudoraea sp.
GGGAGGGCTCTGAATCTGGTAAAGATCACCATCAGATCTGCAGACTCCAGATCTTCCAAACCGGGAATGTTTTGCACATAATTGGCATTAATGATCCCCGGCATTGCAGGATCCTGTGCAAATAATACCGTACACCTGAAACCATGCCTGGTGGATAAAATTTTAGCCAGCTGTGGCAGGGCTTCTTCAGATCTATACTCCTCATCTCCTGAAATTAATACGACATGTTTGGCGTCTTTGGCTTCGGCGTTAAATGTGAGCCATTGTTTTGGAATGAGTTCCGCCTTTTCAATAGTTTTTTTTCCTGTTTTTTGTCCGCATGTCGTTACCACGAGGCAACCAATTAACAGGACTAATATTTTTTTCATCTGCAAGGTTTAATAGTGTGGCAACTAGATGCCCATACCTTTTTTAATAAAGGAATATCCTTTGGTATAAACTTCTTCCATAGGGGAATAATCCCGCCAGACATTTATGGCATTGGCAAACTCAGGGATAATGGTGCTAAAAGCTTCTATGGTAAGCCAGCCTTTATAATCGATTTCATTTAGAGTCCTGAAAACTTCATTCCAGTTTACTTGCCCGCTTCCGGGCGTTCCCCTGTCATTTTCGCTAATATGTACATGCTTTAGATAGGGAGCAATGGTTTTTATTGCTTCAGCCTGACTTTTCTCCTCAATGTTACCGTGGTGTGTATCGTACATGGCTCCGAGGCTGGGATGGTTTACCCGTTCAGCTAAAGTCTTCAGATCTGCCATGGTGTTATAGAGGTAACATTCAAAGCGGTTTAATGCCTCAGGAGCGAGAATAATATTGGCCTTACTGGCAAGTTCAGCTGCTTTTTGCAACACCTCAATACTCCATTGCCTTTCTTGCTCCCTGGGGGGCTGACGTGTAAAATACGCAAAGCTCGAATGGAATGGCCCGCATATGACCTCCGCATTCAGAGCGGCCCCCATGGCAATGGACCACTTTAATTTTTCTAAACCGGCTTCGCGAATTTTCCGATCAGGACTTGCAATATTTTCTTCAGGCGACAGGGAGGCAACACAGGTAGTTCCCATTCCTATATCGGAAATATGTTTGCCCAACATGGAATAGTGTTGTTCATTCCCTTCGCCTAAAAACAATTCAATCCCGTCGAATCCGGTTAGTTTTAAGGTGTCTATTATGCCGTAATGCTCCTCCGTAACATGGTTGGTCCAGAGCAGCATGTTCATTCCAATTTTCATTTCAAATTTATATAGATAATAACAAGAAAGAGAACCGCGGTCACCTGGTATGACTGCAGTTCACTTTATTCTTAATGAACAATTTTTAGACTATGCTACCGCAGGTTCGGCCTTTCGATTTTTTATCCAGAACCAGAGAATGGTAAACAACACTATTAAAATTGCCGGAAATAACACCATTGTTCCAAGGGTTTCCTGTCCGGCGACTAATTCCAGTTCATCACCTGTGAGTCCCATTGCTGCAGCTTCTGCTTTATCAGAATCAATCCACTTGCCAATGATTGGTTGAAATATAGAGGTTGAAAACATTCCTACCGCACCAATAATCGACATTCCCAGGGCTCCGCTTTTTGGAATTTTAGCTGCAGTAAATCCGATCATATTCGGCCAGAAATAAGCGATTCCCAGGGCGAAAATAATTGCGGCTACATAAGCCATTCCGCCGGTTTGTGTACTAAAGAGATAAACTCCGATAGTTGCCAGTATTGCAGATCCAAGTAATACCCCGGTTTGATCGAATTTTTTCACAACAACTCCCCCAAAATATCTTGCAACGGCCATCAGTCCGGTTACTAATGCTAAAATCAACATGGGTTGTGCACCACTCTTTGATAAGATAAGGCCTACCCATTGTTGTGGGCCAAACTCCGTAATTGCAGTCAGAGCCATACACACCATCATAAAAATAAATAAAGGTGAGAACATCGCTTTAAAGTTGCTTCCAATGGAAGCTGCTTCCTCTATTTTTGCCTTAGGCCAGGCTTGTCCAAAAAATAAATAGGCATATATTAAGGTAGGAATTAAAATAACCCAAATCTGGGTTTCCCATCCTAAACCTGCATCGGTCATAAACTTAGAAACCAGACTTCCAATTACTATACCTCCGGGAAACCACATATGGAACCTGTTCAACATCTTGCTCATTCGGTTTCCCTGATAAGCATCCGCAATCATTGGATTACAGGCAGCTTCTGTACAACCATTACCCAATCCAATCAGTAAAGTAGAAATCAATAGCCCAATATAACTACCGGAATATATGGTCATGATAATGCCAACGGCGTGGGCAAAGAAGGCGAATTGCATAATTCGTTTCCCACCAACGGTATGGTATATCAATCCTCCTATAACCATTGAGATTGGAAATCCCAGGAACCACATCGAGTTAATAAAACCCAATTGTTCTGCAGATAAACTTAGTTCTTCTCCCAGCTGAGGGAGAATACCTGCCCTGATACTAAAAGATAAGGCGGTAGTGATTAAGGCAAAACAACTACCATAAAAAAGGCGTTGAGAATTAATTTTGGGGGCGATTGTTGCGTTTTCCATTTGTTTAGTTTTGGTTGATTTAAATACTCTTACTCGTTAAAATGACTGTATTTGAAGATATAAGTTTAATGTCTTTTTTGCTAAAATCATAATTAATTTGCAATTGTCTTAGCTGATCTTTGAAATATCCATTGCATTTTTGCTCAACTGATAAATTTTATTGATAATTGATTTTTAGCTAATTTAGGACAAAATACTATTCACCGTAGTTAAGAATGCGGAAATCACATAAAGAACAAATAAATATATAAATGTATGCCAGAGAACAACTATCCTAAGCTTCACAATGCATCCTGGCCGGGCGTCGTGGGTAAGGGTCCGGATTCTGAGCCGCCAATTTCTATAGATACCATGATAGAACTTACAGCGGCTGCAGAAGTAAATGGAATTAAATTTGACGGATTTGATCTTTTTCTTTTTGATCCGCATATGAATATTGATGCATCGGAAGATGAAATTAAAGCAATGGCCGACAAGGCCTTTGTAAAAAACCTTGAAATAGGAAGTCTGGTTGCCCCTGTCTGGACACCCACAGGTGGTGGATCTGCAATGGGCTCCAGGGAAGAGCGGACTCAATTTGTAACCCAGGTGCGCAAGTCCTGTATAATCGGACAAAAACTACGGGAGATTGGAGTAAGACCCAATGGTATTATACGTATTGATTCATCTGTTGATCCTGAGAGCTGGGCTAAAGACCCCGTGGGGAATACTAAATTAATTGCACAAACATTCCGTGAAGCCTGCGATGTGGCTGCAGACTATGGAGAATCACTCGCCGCGGAAGGGGAAATTTGCTGGGGAGGTATGCATGGCTGGAAATCAATGATCAATACCCTGGAGGCGGTGAACAGGCCCAATATAGGATTTCAGGCAGATATGGCGCATACCCTTTTATATCTGTTGGGATATAATAAACCCGATGAAAGAATTTTACCCCAAGATTTTAAGTGGGAAGACAGAGCTACTTTAACGGAAGGTCTTAAAACGCTTACTGCGGCACTCAGACCATGGACCATAGATTTTCATGTGGCTCAAAATGATGGCACCGTTTTTGGCGCCGGCTCTCATGATGTAACCGGCAGACACTGTCAGGCTTCTGATCCAAACGGGAAATTAAATATTCCTGTTGACGCAGGGCACTGGTTGAGAAATGAGGATGGAACCCTCACCAAAAAAATAAGGCATATATGCTGGGATGGCTGTATGTTTCCTAATGAAGTTATGATGCAGCCCAAAACATGGAATGATGTTTTGGATGCTATGATTAAGGTTCGCGAACAGCATGGCTGGTTTGAATCTGTTTAAGCGATAATTTAAAACGATAGTATTACCAATGGGAAATAAAAAGGAAATCAGAATAGGATTGATCGGGTATGGATTTATGGGGAGAACCCATTCTAATGCCTATAAAAGGGTAGGGGACTTTTTTCCGGAATTGGAATATCGTCCTGTACTTAAAGCAGTTTGTGCCCGTAATGAAGAACGGGTAAAAGCATTTGCCGAGCAATGGGGCTATGAATCTTATGAAACAGACTGGAAGAGAATAATTGCCAGGGATGATATAGATGCGGTAGATATCTGTACTCCAAATAATATGCATGCCCAAATTGCTATAGCTGCTGCAGAGGCCGGAAAAATGGTGCTTTGTGAAAAGCCATTGGCCAGAACAGTTGCAGAAGCACAGCCTATGGTAGATGCTGTTGAAAAAGCAGGAGTCCCCAATACCGTATATTATAATTATAGAAGAATTCCCGCGGTTACCCTGGCTAAGCAACTTTTAGATGCTGGTAAACTGGGTAAGATATTCCATTACCGCGCTAACTTTTTGCAGGATTGGACCATCAGTCCGGAATTGCCCCAGGGAGGAGAAGGCCTATGGCGATTAGACAATGATGCTGCCGGTTCAGGGGTTACCGGAGACCTTTTAGCCCATTGTATTGACACGGCAATGTGGCTGAATGGAGGGATAAAAGACGTTTCTGCAGTAACAGAGACTTTTATTAAGGAAAGAGTACACACTGCTTCCGGAGAAGTGCAAAAAGTAGACATTGATGATGCGTGTATATTCCATTGTCATTTTGACAATGGTTCTTTAGGTGTTTTCGAATCCACACGTTACGCCCGAGGCCATAAGGCACTTTATACCTTTGAGATTAACGGGGAGCACGCTTCCTTAAAATGGGACCTTCATGACCTGAACCGTTTGGAATATTTTGACCACAGGGATGAATCTATAGAACGTGGCTGGCGGTCCATACATGTAACGGATGGGGATCAACCTTATATGGATAAGTGGTGGGTGCCGGGCTTGTCAATAGGATATGAACATTCTTTTGTACATCAGGTGGCGGATTTTTTTAAAAGTATTGAAAAAGGCCTGCCCTGCTCCCCAACATTCAGGGAGGCTCAGGAAACCCAAAAGGTATGTGAAGCCGTCCTTGAATCTGCCAAATCCAGAAGCTGGAAAGATACCGGAGTTTCATGGTAAGCAATTCATAAATTTAATTAATACAGAAGTATGAGTGAATCAATAAAAGGTTTTTGCCTGCATGGAAGAGAAAAGATTTTGCCTGATTCCGGCATACAGGTTACAAGTAATACTGCTGTTGTGGATATGGAAATGCCGGAATTAAAAGAAGGTGAAATCCGGGCGAAGACTTTGTATACCGGAATTTGCGGTTCTGACAACAGTGCGGCTTTGGGCAAGCCAAATTTTGATTGGGTAGAACGCCCCAGGATTATTGGCCATGAATTTAGTGCGGAGGTGTTGGAGCTGGGGCCGGGGGACCACGGTGAAGTGAAGGTGGGAGATGTATTTACGCCTTTGGCTATGCTGGGCTGCCAGGATGAGACATGTCCGGCATGTAGCGTGGCTAAATGGAATTTGTGTCCATCCAAACAGATCATAGGATTTCATAGGAATGGAGGTTTTGGACAACAGGTAGTACTGGAGTCAGATCGTGTTGTGCCATTAATGAAAGGCCTGACACAGGAGCAAGGAGCTTTGGTTGAGCCCTTGTCTGTAATAGTCAATGCCCTGCACAACAAGTGCAACATAAAACCGGGACAGGACGTCGTGGTTACCGGATGTGGAATTATAGGCCTGATGTCTGCTGAATTGGCCAGGGCTGCGGGGGCCAGGGTAGCAATAACCGGGATAGCACATGATGTGGGGATACGTTTAAAAAAAGCCGCTGAACGCGGGTTTATTACGATAGTTGTCTCTCCCGATAATTCACTAGCATCTCAATTGGCCAACGGAATTACAGACAATAATGGTGTTCCTTTTGCAGCTAATGGCAAAGTAGATTTGCTCATTGAATGTTCCGGGGTTCCGCAGGTGCTAACGGAAGCTATCTCTGTTGTGAGGCCGGAAGGGGATATTTGTGTAATTGCGACCTATCCGAAGGAAGTCGCTATCAATGCTACCCACCTTACGCGAACATCTTTAAATATGAGGGGGTCCATGGGTTCCTGCCGGGATGATTATATGGTGGCACAAAAGCTCATGGTAACCGGGATTTTTCCATCGGAACATTATATAAACCGCTATGAGTTTAATGATATCAGTCAGGCTTTTGAAGATTCAATCCTGGCGAATAATGTAAAAGCAGTAATTAAGATGAATTGAGTAAAATTATGCCAAAGAATAATAGCAACAAATCCAATAATATTAGATGCACACAATTTTCATAACCGGGGGTACGGGTTGCATAGGTTCCGTAACCATTTATAAACTATTACAATCGGAGGAAGTTGGGAGAATTGTTGTTGCAACCAGATCTAATAATACGGGATCCTTAAAGTTATGGCTGGGGGATAAACTGGATAAGCGCGTGGAGTTTGTAACACTTGATATAGCGGATTATGATGCTATTCCCAAAGTGCTTAACCAAATAAACCCAACGCATATAATACATTTAGGGGCCTACCAGAGTCCGGATTGTTCCAAATACCACATTCGGGGAATGGAAATAAATACAGGGGGCACAATGGCCCTTTTTGATGCTGCAGAAAAGTTGCCTAACCTCAAAAGATTTGTCTTTGCAAGTTCCGCAGCTGTTTACGGGATGAGAGCCATGTATCCGGAGCCAACAATTCTTGAAGACGCGCCATTGGCCCCGCCAAATCATTACGGGATATGGAAACTTGCCGGAGAGCATCTGGCCCGCATGTTTTATGACCTTACTCAGGTACCAACGGTATGCCTGAGGATTAATACAACATATGGGAAAGGAAGGGACAAAGGAAAAACTTCGGCACCTACAAATGCCTTAAAAGCTATTGCAATGGGATCTGTTACCGGGGAATTAATGCCTTTTGAAATGCCTTATAACGGAAGGGAAAATTACCATTTTGTGGAAGATGTGGGAACACATTTTGCTGCATCTGCTTTACAGGATTTTAAAGGTTTTGCGGCATTTAATATTAAAGGAAAGACTATAGCCATTGAAGAATTCTTAAGTATTGTAAGGGACCAGGCCAATAATCTTGGATTAGGGCAGTACGTTGATCTTTCGATAGCTGAAGGAGCTTCACCTAATTTGTTTGTTTCCGATTTGAGTCATGAAAAAATTGAAAGGACATTTGATAATTTACCTTTAACTCCAATTGCCGACGGCGTTCGGATTTCCCTTCAGGAATTCGTAAAAATGGCGCGTAAAGGAGTGTTGGAATATTCAGTAGAGAGCTCATGAATACAATTAGAATTGGATTAATAGGAGCCGGTGATATTGCCGATCTGCATGCTGAAGCCATTAATGGCCTTCAGGGTGCTGAGTTAGCCGGACTTTGGAACAGAACATTGGAAAAGGGCAAATCAAAAGCCCAAAAATACGGATGCAGGGTCTATTCAACGGTGGATGAATTGCTAAATGATCCGGAAATAAATGCGGTTTTCATCCTTACAAATATGGAAACTCATTGTGATTATACCATAAAGGCAGCCAGGGCAGGGAAACATGTTTTAGTTGAAAAGCCAGCCGCGTCAAATATTCAGGAGTTGGAAAAGATGCAAGGCGAAGTACTAAAGGCCGGGGTCAAATGTATGCCTGTCCATAATTATATATATGAACCGGGTATCTTAAGAACAAAATCGATGATTGAGAATGGTAGCCTTGGTACTATCACCCAGTTTTATATGATGTATAATATTCACCATGCAGATGACATCAGGGTACGATATCCGGGGGTTATCAGACAGATATTAACTCACCATTGCTATACCATGCTTTATCTGGCGGGAAAACCCAAAACAATATCCTGTCTGAAGCATACGGTAGACAGTACTATTGCACCTCAGGAAAATTTGGCTATGGCCAACATTCAAATGGAGGATGGAACACTGAGCCATCTATCCGCAAGTTTTGCGAATGATGACCACGCCGGAGATCCATGGACATGCATAATAAAGGTAATTGGGACCAAAGGCAGTACCAGATACAGTTATCGGGACTGGGTTATTAATGAGCGCAAAGGGGCACATTCACAGACCTATTACAGCTATCCTGAATCCATAAAAAATACGGCCACACATTTTATTGATAAAGTATTGCGCCTGGGAGAGGAACCTCTTTCTTCTTTGCAGGATGCCATTAGCTGTCAGCGAATTATAGAAGCTTGCGAACGCTCTGAAAAAGAAGGGATTCATGTAAGTTTTGAATAAATAACTTCAAATATTTGATTTACAACGATTATGAGCACCAAGAAACAAATTGAAATAAAAGGAATATACTTCATGCTCATAATAGCACTTATTTTGGCATCCTGTAGTAAAAAAGACCATATACTGGAGCTAAATAAAGGAAGTCATATAGTGCTGATTGGCAATAATCTGGGGTCCAGGATGATGAATTTTGGTCATTTTGAAACTGAAATGCATTTGCGTTACCCGGATAGTCTGCTTTTCATCAGAAATATGTGCGACGGGGGGAACACCCCGGGTTTCAGGCCGCACTCTTCCAGAAATTCACCATGGGCCTTCCCCGGTGCAGAAAAGTTTCAGACTGAACTGGCGGAGCCGTCCGGCAGTATTGGGCATTTTGATTCAGAAGATGAGTGGTTAAGCAGGCTGAAAGCAGATATTGTCATTGCGTTTTTTGGCTATAATGAGTCTTTTCAGGGTAAAGAAGGCCTGGAGAATTATAAAGCCGAATTACATGCTTTTATACAACATACAAAGAATCAAAAGTACAATGGTTCCAAACCTCCACAATTGGCCCTTGTTTCGCCCATAGCTTTTGCGGACCTGTCTGCGGAGAAAGACCTGCCGGATGGTGTGATAGAGAATCAGAATTTGTCTTTATATTCGGAGGCTATGAAGGAAATAGCTTTAGCAGACAGCGTATTGTTTGTAGATGCATTTCATCCAACTCAAAAGTGGTTTCAAAAGGATGCCGGGCAATTTACCTCGGACGGGTTTCAACTAAACGATAAAGGTTATCAAAAGTTTGGGGTTTTATTGGCGGATCACATTTTCGGAAATGACCAAAGACAGGCAAATGAATATCAGAATTTAGTCCATGAGGCTGTTATGGAAAAAAACTGGTTCTGGCATAACGACATTAAAATCCCCAACGGCGTTCATGCCTATGGCAGGCGTTACGATCCTTTTGGACCCGCCAACTATCCCTTTGAAATAGACAAAATACGGGAAATGACCGCCATTCGCGATTCCGCAATTTGGGCTGCAGTAAAAGGTATAAAGACAGATTTAGCAGCTGCCGACTCCAAAACTAAAAAACTTCCGCCTGTAAAAACCAATTATGATCCGGGACAGGGGGACCTTGAAGCAGGCTATATGTACGGGAATGATGCTTTGGACAAGATCAAAGTTGCCGAAGGATATAAATTGGAAATGTTTGCTTCGGAAAGGGAATTCGCTGACCTGGCCAATCCTGTTCAGCTATCCTTTGATAACAGGGGAAGACTATGGGTAGGTGTAATGCCCAGCTATCCCCATTACAGGCCGGGTGACAGCAAACCCAATGATAAGCTTCTCATATTGGAAGATACCGACAATGACGGCAAGGCGGATAAGCAAACAACTTTTGCAGACGGACTCCATCTTACAATCGGTTTTGAATTTGCTCCCGAAGGAGTTTATGTATCACAGGGCACAAATCTGGTCTTGTTAAAAGATACAGATGGGGATGATAAAGCAGATGTTAAAGAAATTATCCTGAGCGGGTTTGACGACCACGATACACATCATGCCATAAGTGCTTTTACTGCAGATCCCTCCGGAGCTCTTTACATGGGAGAAGGGGTGTTTTTACATACCAATGTGGAGACTGCATATTGACCTGTCAGGGCCACTAATGGCGGTTTTTACAGATACAGCCCTCAAAGGCATTATTTAGAGCGGACCGCACAACTGCCAATACCCAATCCCTGGGGGATAGCTTTTGATGAATGGGGACAAAATTTCTTTGCGCATACCTCCGGCCCTGATGTTACCTGGATGATGCCCGGAACTATAAAACCCAGGTATGGCCAGGCTTCCCCATTGCCAAAAAACCTGATACAGGAGGAACACCGAGTTCGTCCTACATCGGGATTGGAATTTATATCAAGCAGGCATTTTCCTGATGAGGTACAGGGTGATTTGATAATCAACAACACCATCGGATTCCTCGGAACCAAGCAACACACGATGGTAGATGATCCGGAATCTGCCGGATATAATAGCCAATTCAGGCAGGATTTGGTGATATCGGAGGATACTAATTTCCGTCCGGTGGATATGGAGTTTGCTCCCGATGGATCATTGTATTTAATAGACTGGCACAATGTGTTGGTTGGCCATATGCAGCATAACGCCCGGGATCCTTTAAGGGATCATGTTCACGGAAGGATTTATCGGATTACTTATCCATCCCGGCCCTTAGTGGAACCGGCGAAGATCGTTGATGCAAGTATAGATGAGTTGCTGGATAATTTGAAACTACCCGAATACCGTTCAAGATATCGTACAAGAAGAGAGTTGCGTTCAAGGGACAAGGCTGAGGTCCTGGCAAAATTGAGTGACTGGGTTGATAGTTTGAACAAAAATGATGTAAGGTATGAGCACCATGTTTTGGAAGCCTTATGGGTAAGCTGGGGATTAAATCAAATTGATGCTGATCTTTTAAGACAACTTTTAAATGCTAATGATTTCAGGGCAAGGGCCGCGGCGGTGAAGGTTCTCAGGTATTCAGGTCATCAGATACCTGACCAGGCGGAGCTTTTGGTTATAGCTGCCCAGGATGATAATCCCCGGGTTCGTTTGGAGGCATTTGTAGCGGGTTCCTGGCTGGAAGGAGAATCCGGGTTGACAGTACTGGAGGCTGCAGGCCAAAAACCTCTGGACGAATGGATGCAACTTCCCTATGAGGCTGCTTTAGCTCATATAAACGGGCATAATGTTGGGCAGGACCCTTTAACAAAAGGCTCAAAAACCGACCTTGAAGGAAAAGAGCGGGAACTGTTTGTTAAAGGCGAAGAAATATACAAAAGAGAAGGATTTTGCATTACCTGTCATCAACCGGATGGCAATGGTTTAAGTGCATCTCAATTTCCACCTTTAGCCGGAGTTGAATGGGTCACGGGCAATCAGGAGCGCCTTATAAAAATAACCCTCAAAGGAATAATGGGACCCATTGATGTAAAAGGGAAAACATATCCCGGGCAGGTTCCCATGACTCCATTCGGAGGTATGCTGGACGATGAAGAAATAGCGGCGGTACTCACTTTTGTCAGAAATGCTTTTGGCAATAAAGCGCCGGCCATTTTACCCGAAAAAGTAAAAGAAGTACGGAATAATATAAAAGATAAGGAAGGGTTTTATTCCGCAGAGGAGCTTTTAAAGGAACATCCGATGAATTAATTACCTGCCCGAAAGTCAAAAATCTTATCCATTGGCAACCACTTTTCACCAGGTTTGGCGAAAGGCAGTGCCTGCTGATAATTCCACATCAGGACCTCCCATTTCTGTACCTGGGGGTT
>JAHEBI010000034.1 GCA_024642325.1 Eudoraea sp.
TATCTTGGTATTAAATATAGCGGAATTTGAACAGTTATAATAACATATTGGATAAACTGAACCGGTTTAGCCGAAAATATTATTCAAAACTTTTAATAAAAGGTGGATTGCTTTTTTTAACGTTTGGGGTGCTTTATTTTATGGCGATCCTTGGAATTGAATATTTTTTGTGGCTGAATTCTACCGGACGTTTTGTATTGTTTTTCTTGTTTTTAGCAGTAGAAATATTTTTGCTTTACCATTATATCGCTGTTCCCGTTTTTTATCTTTTTAAGCTTAAAAAGGGGATAAGCAACAAAGAGGCTTCTTTGTTAATTGGGAAACACTTTCCTGAGGTGGGAGATAAATTATTTAACCTTCTTGATTTGGCTGAAGACAGTCGAAAATCTGAACTTTTGCTGGCAAGTATCCAACAACGTTCTGACAGATTAACTAAAGTACCCTTTACCAAAGCGATAAACTTTAACGAAAGTTATAGGTATCTAAAATATTTGATGATACCTGTTTTGGTTGTTATGGTGCTTTGGATTTCAGGAAATGTAGATACGTTTTTTGGATCATATAAACGGGTAATTAATTATGATACAGCCTATGAGCCTCCGGCTCCTTTTGCCTTTAGGCTATTATCCGGGGATTTAAGGATTTTGGAGGACCAAAGCCTCACAGTCCAGGTGGCTACAGAAGGAAAGGTTCAGCCAACAGATGTTTATATAGTAGTAAATGGAAAGGAAATATTGCTTCATAAGGTAAAAGATTTCTATGAATATACTTTCACCCCCCCTTTAAATTCTACAAAATTCTTCTTTAAGGCCAATAATGTGGAATCACGGATTTATAATTTGGAATCCCTGAAAACTCCATCAATTCAATTCTTTGAAATAGCTTTAGATTATCCGTTGTATACCAAAAGGCCGGCAGAGACCCTCAAAAGCACGGGAAGTGCCATTTTTCCGGAGGGCACAAAAGTAAGCTGGATGTTAAAAGGCCTTAATACGGATAAAGTAGTTTTAATCAGCAAAGACACTTCAATCACATTGGAAAATAGGCAAGATGTATTTTCAATGAGCAAAACTATTTATAATGATTTTCACTATACTTTGGCAACGTCCAACCAAAATGTAGAAAATTATGAAAAGCTCGATTACCATTTTCGTGTAATAAAAGATGCTTTTCCTTCAATAAATGCAAAGCAGGTTACGGATTCATTAAACCCTAATTTGGTATATTTTATAGGAGAAGCTTCTGATGATTACCAGCTTAGAACGATCAGGCTTATTTGTTATGAAGAGAATAATCAGGATGAAAAGCAAATACTCAACCTTAGTAGTCCGAACGCAAATTACAACCAGTTTTATTATACTTTTCCCTCAGGATTAAACCTGGAAAAAGGAAGAAGCTATTCTTACTATTTTGAAGCCGAAGACAATGATGAAATTCACAATGGTAAAGTTTCCAAAACACAGGTGTTTTCAACAGCAATGCTGGATGATAAACAAATGAAAAACAGAGAGTTAGAGGCGCAACAGGCAATTATTAAAGGTTTGGACAATACTTTGGAAGAGTTTAAAAAACAGGAAGAATCATTGAATGAGTTAAATAGGGAACAGAAAGAAAAAAACAGTTTAAATTTTAACGACCAGATGCAGGTAAAGGAGTTCTTGAAAAAACAACAGGAGCAGGAAGAGTTAATGCAAAAATTCAGCAGAGAATTGAAGGATAATCTTGAATCTGTTGACAAAGAAGATAAGTTGAATGAAATGCTCAAGGAAAGACTTGAACGTCAGGAAATAGAGGCTAAAAAGAACGAAAAACTCCTGGAAGAACTGAATAAAGTGGCGGACAAAATAGATAAAGAGGAATTGTCAAAACGACTCGAAGAACTGGGTAAAAAACAACAAAACAGTCAAAGAAATTTAGAACAATTACTGGAATTAACTAAACGATATTATGTAACCGAAAAGGCGGCTCAACTTGCCAGGGATTTGGAAAAATTAGCGAATAAACAAGAAGTTTTATCAGACACCGTAATTGATTCAAAAAGCCCGAAGCTTCAGAAGGAATTAAATAGGGAATTCGACAATTTAAAGGAGGAGCTGGAAGGGCTAAAAGAGGATAATAAAGCTCTTAAGAAACCGCTGGATTTGCAAATAGATAAGAATAAGGAGGAGGCGATTAAGGAAGATCAGAAGGAGGCTCTGGATGAATTGAATAAACATGAAGAAGCAGAAGAAGGACAGCCCTCTGGCGTAGAGAGTAAGGAAAAGAGTGCTGGTAAAGCGAAGCAAAAGCAAAAAGCAGCTTCCCAAAAAATACGGGAAATGAGCGAGGAATTAAGCTCCTCAAGTTCTGCAGGTGGGGAATCAACAATTACCGAGGACGCTGAAATGTTACGCCAGATACTGGATAATCTGGTTACTTTTTCTTTTAAGCAGGAAAAATTATTCGATCAACTGGAAGGTTCAGGTTTTGATATGACAAATTATTCGGGTAGTGTGAGGAAACAACAGGAACTGCGAAATTTATTCGGGCATATAGATGATAGTTTGTTTGCTTTGTCATTAAGAAGGGCGGAATTATCAGAGTTCGTTAATGAACAGATTACGGAGGTATATTACAATATAGATAAGTCATTGGAGAGTATAGCGGACAGTAAAATATATCAGGGCGCCGCTTATGAGCAATATGTGATAAATGCTTCAAATAGTTTGGCTGATTTTTTAGCGAATCTTCTCGATAATATGCAGGAAAGTATGAAAGCCGGTTCCGGTTCAGGAAACCCTAATGATGGTTTTCAATTGCCGGATATAATTAAGGGACAAGGTGAACTTAAGGAAAAAATGGGTCAAATGGGGGAAAGTGGAAAAGAAGGGGCAGAAGGAGATAAAGGTAAAGGCACGAAAGAAGGTGATGACGGACTGGAAGGTGGCCAGGGGAAAGGCAAGGAAGGCAATAAGGGAGAAAACGGGGAAGGACAAGGTAATGGGAATAATGGTGATAAGGACGGTAACAATGGCACTAATGGTAGTGGTGGATTAAGCGAGGATGAATTAAAAGAGTTGTATGAAATATATAAAGAACAGGAATATT
The DNA here is from genome assembly GCA_024642325.1 of Eudoraea sp. Taxonomy (GTDB): domain Bacteria; phylum Bacteroidota; class Bacteroidia; order Flavobacteriales; family Flavobacteriaceae; genus Eudoraea. The sequence continues at coordinate 3,088 of JAHEBI010000034.1, forward strand.
TGAAGCAGCAGCTTGAAAGCCAAATGCAGGATATGATTAGGGCTGGTGACAAAGCACTTGCACAAAAGCTTATTAAACAAATGGAGGATTTTGAAAATGATTTATTGGAGAATGGAATTACTCAGAGAACGATGGAAAGGATGAATTTTATTGAACATCAGTTACTCAAGCTTGAGAATGCATCATTGAAGCAGGGTAGGAAAAGCAAAAGGGAAAGCCAAAGTAATACCAGGACATATAATACTCCTGTGATGACCATGCCTGCTATTCTGGAGAATTATAAAAATGAAATTGAAATTTTAAACAGGCAAGCATTACCTTTGCGGCAAAATTACCAGGAAAGAGTAAGAATATATTTTAGAAGCGATGATTAATTTTTACTATGAAAGTAAATTTAAATTGGAAAATGAAGAGGAATATACCAATTGGATTATTAGAGTAATTGAGAGTGAAGATAAAAAATTGGGGGAATTAAGTTATGTATTTTGTTCTGATGACTTTTTGTACGAGCTAAATAAAAAATATTTAGAACATAGTACATTTACTGATATTATTTCATTTGATTATTCGGAAGCAGGGAATCTGGCTGGAGAAATTTATATTTCAATAGAGAGAGTAAAGGAAAATGCATTAGAATACAAGGAGGAATTTATTACGGAGTTGCTTAGAGTGATGGCTCATGGTGTATTGCACCTGGCTGGATATAAGGATAAAAAGGAGCAGGACAAAAAATTAATGAGGGTAAAGGAAAATGAAAAGATCCAAATGTTCCACGTGAAACAATAGAAATACGATGTTTGAAAAGGAATATGATGTTGTTGTGGTAGGCGGTGGTCATGCCGGGGCGGAGGCTGCTGCGGCAGCGGCCAATATGGGGTCAAAGACGCTTTTGGTAACCATGAATTTGCAGACTATTGGACAAATGTCCTGTAACCCGGCAATGGGCGGAATTGCAAAAGGACAGATTGTCAGGGAAATAGATGCTTTAGGGGGCTATAGCGGACTAATTACAGATAAGTCGGCTATTCAATTTAAAATGCTGAATAAATCTAAAGGTCCTGCAATGTGGAGTCCAAGAACGCAAAACGACAGGATGCGATTTGCTGAGGAATGGAGGCTGGCACTGGAAAAAACACCTTTAATTGACTTTTACCAGGAAATGGTCAAAGGATTACTTGTAAAGGGCGACCGTGTAATTGGTGTTAGGACATCTTTAGGAATAGACATTAAATCAAAGTCGGTAATATTGACGAATGGCACATTTTTAAATGGGCTTATTCATATTGGGGATAAACAATTTGGGGGTGGTAGGGCTGGCGAAAAGCCGGCAACTGGAATTACGGAGCAATTAACGGATTTTGGCTTTAATAGTGGCAGGATGAAAACCGGGACACCACCCAGGGTTGACGGCAGGTCGTTGGATTATAGTAAAATGATACCGCAGCCTGGGGACGAAAATCCGGATAAATTTTCGTTTCTAAAATCCCATATTTTAAAAGAACAACGGGATTGTCATATGACGCATACCAATGCTCTGGTTCATGAATTATTAAAAGAGGGCTTTGACAGGTCTCCTATGTTTAATGGTCGGATCAAAAGTATTGGCCCAAGATATTGTCCGTCTATAGAGGATAAAATAAATAGATTCGCAGATAAAGAGAGTCATCAAATCTTTGTTGAACCGGAAGGCTGGCATACTGTAGAGGTATATGTCAATGGGTTTTCGACTTCATTACCTGAAGATATACAGTATAAAGCTTTAAAGTCTGTGATAGGATTTGAAAATGTCAAATTTTTCAGACCAGGATATGCGATTGAATATGATTACTTTCCACCTACACAATTAAAACATACCCTTGAGACCAAACTTATAAAGAATTTGTACTTTGCTGGGCAGATTAACGGGACCACAGGATATGAAGAAGCGGCCTCTCAGGGTATTATGGCAGGCATAAACGCGCATTTAAAAATAAATGAAAGGGAACCTTTTATTTTAAAAAGGGATGAAGCTTATATAGGAGTTTTAATAGATGACTTGATTACTAAGGGAACGGAAGAACCTTACAGGATGTTTACCTCAAGAGCGGAGTATAGGACGTTGTTGAGGCAGGATAATGCAGATCTCAGACTTACGCCTATGAGTTATGAAATTGGGCTGGCAAAGGAAGAGCGTATTATTGCTATGAGGGAAAAGGAACAAAAATCTAACGACTTCATTGACTTTTTCAGGAAGACCAGTTTTGATCCGGAACAAATTAATCCAATTTTGGAGGATGTATCTTCAGCTCCGGTAAAGCAATCTGATAAGATGTTTAAAGTATTTTCCAGGCCAGGTGTGACTATGTCTCACATGTTGAAACTGGATGAGGTTTCGGATTATGTAACTTCGAAGGACTTAAATAGGGAAGTATTGGAACAGGCCGAGATCCAGGTAAAATATGCGGGTTATATAGCAAAAGAAAAAAATAACGCCGATAAACTTCAGCGTCTCGAAAACATCAAAATCCCTGAAAATTTTGACTATAGCAAACTTAGATCTCTTTCTTTTGAGGCCAGGGAAAAACTGGCAGCCGTTCTACCGGCAACAATTTCCCAGGCATCCAGGATTAGTGGTGTTTCGCCAAGTGATATTAGCGTTTTGCTGGTATATATGGGAAGATAGAATAGAATTGTTCCACGTGGAACAAAACACCAATTATACCATTAGGCATCCGGAAGAAAGCTATTCAAAATTACTTTCAAACTTTAAATTCAAGCCTATACTGAAATAGTAAAGCTTTGATGTTTACAATATCTGACATTTTATGGATCAGGCATACTGCATATTCTTTTTTTCGAGCCGGGCTTTTGCATTATCTTCGAAGCGCAACAGGAAAATGAAGACAACACTAAAGGAGAATGGAGAAATTTATTAAAACAAAAGATTTTTCGGTTAGCGGTGAAGAATTCGAGCTCTTATGGGATGCAGAACTAAACATGCTAAAGACATACCCACAGCCAGAGATACTGGAACAGTATTACAATAGTGACGCATATATTTCACATACAGATTCTGCAAGAACCCTAATCGAAAAGTTATACCAAAAAATAAAAAAGCACAATTTAAGAAAGAAAATAAGCCTCATAAATAAATACGGCACCGAAGGCAAAACACTTTTGGATATCGGCGCAGGAACTGCTTCATTTCTTGAATCTGCCGCGCAGGATGGTTGGGAAGCTTACGGAATTGAACCCAATAAAAAAGCGAGGAACCTGGCGCTAAAAAAGGGATTGGAACTAAAAGAAAATATTGATCTACTACAGAAGCAAAAATTTCAGGTAATCACCATGTGGCATGTGCTGGAACATTTGCCCAATTTAGATGCAGAGATAGCCAAAATTACATCGCTTTTAAATAGGGACGGAACTTTGATTCTCGCTGTACCCAATTTCCAATCCTATGATGCCAGGTATTATAAAGAATTTTGGGCGGCTTACGATGTACCCCGGCATTTGTCTCACTTCTCCCAATTATCCATTAAACTACTTTTCGCTAAACACGGAATGAAGGTAATTAAGGTGAAGCCAATGATATTTGATTCCTTTTACGTCTCTTTACTTTCAGAAAAATATAGACACGGTAAAGTGAATTTTTTTAGAGCCTTTTTTATTGGTCTGAAGTCAAATGTGTTGGCATGGAAATCCAAAGAGTATTCATCCCTCCTTTATATTCTTAAAATCGACCAAAACGCATTTTAAAGACCGATAAGCGGCTTTTAGCCATATCAGCATAGAATTCCTATATGCGTAGCAGTTCATCAATTTTAGAAAAGAAAATAAAGGCAGTCACAATAGATGAATCACACACTTGTTTTAAATATTTATAAATTATATCTATTATTGCACCTTCCTACTAAATAGTGAGAATTAGCTCTTAAGAAACTCATTTTGCTAATTATCAAATAAATCTCAATTCTTTACAAAAACCTTTCCTATTTTTGCCGAACTTAATTTAAAGAACAGATGAAGAAAATAGTTTTAGCGATTTTTTTATTGGGAGTAGTTGCCTGCGAGCAAGATAAAATTGGCTTTGTGGATAATGTAAAGTTGATGGAAGGTTATCAGGAAAAGGTTGACATTGAGTCTAAATTTAAACTAAAGGCCGATGCTTTAGGCAGAAAAAGAGATAGTATTTCTCAGGCATTCCAAATAGAAGCGCAGGCTTTTCAATCCAAGGCACAAACCATGTCTCAAACCAAAGCTCAGGAAGAGTACGGCTTGTTGCAACAAAGGGGCCAGTTTATGGGTCAGCAATTACAGCAGGAAGAGCAGCAAATTCAATTAGAAGGTCAGGCCGAAATGGATAGTCTTATAAGTAAGGTAAAAAAGGAAATAAATGGATTTGGGAAAAGTAATGGCTTTACGTATATCTTAAGCGGTGGAGATGGCGGTAGTGTATTGTATGGAGTAGAAGCAAAGGACCTTACTCAGGATATATTAAAAATACTAAACGAGAAGTATAAAAAATAAGGTGCAATATTTTGATTTCCGTATGGTATAGTCTCCGGAATATTGTTTTATGTTAAGGCTGTAGAAGAAAAACCAGAAAAATTGTCGGGATAAAATAAATTGCGATGGTTTTTGCCCCTTCATAATCTTTAGCTATTCTTTGGCCAAATAACAACATTAGCAGGGCAATACAGGACACGATTGCCCCATATAAGGCAATAGTTTGTTCGCCTGTGGCCAGGAGCTGCAAAAGTCCTACCGCAGATAGCGTGCCTGCAGCCAATTCTGTAAAAAGGATGGTACCCAACAGATAAGGGACCAGGTGTTTTAACGGAGTGCCTGTAAAATGACCTTGTAACCAATCCAGATTGCCTTTCCAATCAATTACCTTATCAATTCCACTTTGTAAAAAAGTAATTATCAGGAACAGTAAGATCAAAATCACGGAGGCATTATTTAGTAAGTTTTCCATTGTATATTACTTATAAAAGATTCATTATCAAATATTTAGGGGCAAAAGGGATGTTTAAGCTGCTCGTTTATGCAATAAGCGCGTGAGTCTAATGGACAAATCCGTCAGAATAATTTTGGAATTCCCATTTCGCTCGATATGGTATATAGCTTCTTCAAACTCATTTACAATAGACAAAATATTTCTTTCATGAATGAAAGGGGCAAATTTCTCAAGTTGAAAACCGTCAACATGAATGCGCATATAAACTAATTCTTTGACATTATAATTTAACAACATGGCCTGTCTCATGACAGCTAAACAATAATTAAGAAATTTTTTTTGAGTTTCTCTTCCGGTTTTGGCAACTTCCTCACTCCAGAGAATTAATTCATGAATCGCGGCTTTGTTACCTTTTGCCTTAAACGCGCTACGTACCCATTGCACAAACCACTTTTCAAAAATTAAATCTTCTGAATCTTTATTCATAAGATCCATGGCTTTGTTAAAATTTCCATTCGCCTCATGAGCAACTTTTAGCGCTTCTTCTCTTGTTAACCCATTTTCTATCAATGCAACGGCAATTGAATCTTCAGATAGCGGCGGGAAGTGTAATATCTGGCATCTGGAACGTATGGTTTGTATGATCTGTTCTTCATCTTCCGCAATGAAAATAAATACTGTTTTAGCCGGTGGCTCTTCTATCAATTTTAGCAGTTTATTGGAAGCCGCAATATTCATTGTTTCAGCCATCCAAAGTATCATTATTTTGTATCCGCCCTCATAGGATTTCAGGGAAAGTTTTTTTACAATATCATGCGCTTCGTCAACGCCAATTTGCCCTTGTTTCTTTTCAATACCGATAGTTTGATACCAATCAAAAAGATTTCCATAAGGCTGTTCTTTTACAAATTGTCGCCATTCCGGCAAATAATGATTACTTACAGCATGCGATTTAACTTTGTCGGAATTCGAAACCGGAAATGCAAAATGTAAATCAGGATGAGATAATGATGCACATTTCAGATTGCATGATTCTTCAATGGGAATATTTTCACCACCTGAATTCCCGCACAACAAATACTGTGCATAAGCCAAAGCGGTCACCAGCGTACCGCAACCCTCAGGACCCACAAATAATTGCGCGTGGGGAATGCGTCCTTTATCGGCACTTGACCAAAGATGATTTTTAATATGGGAAAGCCCAAGAATATCCTTAAATAACATACCTTCAAATATAGGACATTTGATTATCTAACAATAAATTATTGAGGCTGCCTTTACCTGAATTGTAATAATCTTTACATTTGCGATTCTCTAAAACAATTAATCCTGATGCTAACAGTAGATGATTTTAATTTTGAAAATAAAAAAGCTTTAATACGCGTAGATTTTAATGTGCCATTGGATGCAGAATTTAATGTAACGGATTCAAATCGCATTGAAGCGGCAAAACCAACAATTATTAAAATACTGGAAGATGGTGGGAGTGTAGTCCTTATGAGTCACCTTGGCAGGCCTGATGGTAAGCGAAATCCTGGATTATCCCTGGCTCATATTTGTGATAAAGTATCAGAGATTTTGCGAGTTGAGGTAAAGTTTGTAGAGGACTGTGTGGGCGAAAAGGCAGAAAAAGCAGTCGCGGAATTACAAAACGGAGAAGTCCTTATGCTTGAAAATCTTAGATTTTATCCCGAAGAAGAAAAGGGAGATGTATCATTTTCTAAACAATTGGCGCGTTTGGGAGATATTTTTGTCAATGACGCCTTTGGAACGGCTCACAGGGCACATGCATCCACGACTATAGTGGCACGTTTTTTTCCGGATAAAAAATGTTTTGGCTACCTGCTTGCTAAGGAAATCAAAGCCATAGACAAGGTTATGAAAACAGGCGAAAAACCTGTTACCGCAATACTTGGTGGGGCCAAGGTGTCCTCCAAGATCACTATTATTGAAAATATTCTGAGCAAAATTAATCATCTGATTATAGGTGGTGGGATGACATATACTTTTGTAAAAGCCCAAGGAGGTAAAGTTGGAAATTCAATATGTGAAGATGATAAAATGGATCTTGCCCTTTCTATTCTTAAGAAAGCAAAAAATCTGGGGGTTCAGGTTCATCTCCCCGTAGATGTTATTGCTGCTGACGACTTTAATAACGATGCAAACACAAAAATAGTTGCCGTTGATAACATCCCTGATGGCTGGCAGGGATTGGATGCCGGGCCAAAGACTTTGGAAATCTTCAAAGAGGTTATACTTTCCTCTAAAACAATATTGTGGAATGGCCCAGTAGGCGTTTTTGAAATGGAGAACTTTTCTAAAGGAACCATAGCCATAGGCAACTATATTGAGGAAGCTACAAAAAATGGAGCATTTTCATTAGTTGGAGGAGGAGATTCGGTAGCTGCGGTAAAACAATTTGGGTTTGAAGACAAAGTTAGCTATGTATCTACAGGGGGAGGCGCTATGCTGGAAAGCCTGGAAGGTAAATCTCTACCTGGAATTGCGGCAATATTAGAGGCTTAAAGGCGTTATCGATAAACGGACTTTTAGCTTTTTATAATTAGTTTAAGAAGCATTATTTTAATGTTACATAAAAAAATGCGATTTTCGTTTACACCCAACAGCCAAAAATCAGATTTATGACTGCTATTAGAGAAATCATTCTTTATATTTTTCTTCTTTTTTTTGTTGGACCAATGTTGGCACAAAAACAAGAAGAACCATCAGCTTTGGAGGGTACTTCCTCTATAAATATGGCAGATAAGGAAAAGGTTGAGATAATTAAAAGACCACTGAATCTGGATGCCGTATTCAAAGAAACTTTGACCAAAAAAGACCCTTCAAATCAACCGACCGGGATAGTAGAGGGTTATAACCTTAACGACAATACCAAGGCTGCCAAATACGACAGTTTGTGGATGAAGGAACTCTATGAAAATGCAAGGCTTTATGAGGAAATGCAGGCATATGTCTCGAATCTGGAAACAGACTCCTTAAAACAGATTACCCTTGATACAGAGGTTTTAAAAGAAAGATTGGAATTGTTAAATCAGAAGACACCTTTTAACATTGAGTATAACCCCTCGCTGGAAAGAGTGATTCAATCTTTTTTATTGCGGAAGCATGAATTTATGGAACGCATGATTACAGCAAGCCAATTTTATTTTCCCATGTTTGAACAGGAATTGGACAATTACAATATTCCTTTGGAAATTAAGTATCTGGCAATTGTGGAATCTGCGTTAAACCCGAGAGCCAAGTCAAGAGTCGGCGCTACAGGTCTTTGGCAGTTCATGTATAGTACTGGAAAAATGTACGGGTTGGATGTAAGCAGTTATGTGGATGAGCGCAGTGATCCAATAAAATCAACCCAGGCGGCATGCAAATATCTATCTAAGCTTTATGAAATCTTTGGAGACTGGGACTTGGCACTGGCAGCCTATAAT
>JAHEBI010000397.1 GCA_024642325.1 Eudoraea sp.
CCTGCTGCCAGTAATTTATCGCCTCCTGCGAGAAGATAACCTCATCATTTCCCGGATCCATGTACCGGTTAAAATACTGGGAACTCCCCGCCCAACCGGGCATTGTATTAAGCTCTAAAGGGAAAACTTTCACGTGGTCAATTAAATTATTATTGACCACCTTAGATTGCTTTACATCCCAGGCCCATTCTGTCGCATTCCCCAATGGCGGTTCCCCGGTATCTGTTGGCAAATACTTTTCTACCTCCGGCAGCATCAATGGAAGACAGTCTTCTTTGATCATCTTTGGTACTCCATCAACATAATATACGGGAAACGGCTCTCCCCAATAACGCTGACGGCTAAAAACAGCGTCTCTAAGCCTATAATTAACTTTCCCTTTCCCCTGTCCGATTTTTTCTAATTCTGAGATTACTTTTTTAGTGGCTTCTTTATAGTTTAATCCGTTTAAAAACCCAGAATTGGCAATTATGGTCAATTCCTTATCTGCAAATGCCTCTTCGGACAAGTCTATTCCTTCAAATATATTGGGAATAGGGAGTTTAAAATGTTTTGCGAAATCGTAATCACGCTGATCTCCAGAAGGTACAGACATTACAGCTCCGGTCCCGTAGCCGGCTAAAACATAATCTCCTATCCAAATGGGTATAGCTTCCTTTGTAAACGGATGTTCTGCAAATGCACCTGTGAACACACCTGAAATAGTTTTTACATCTGCAAGCCTATCGCGTTCAGATCGTTTAGAAGTGATCTGAATATAAGACTCAACTTCCTCCTTCTGATCTGCTGTCGTTATTTTGGAAACCAACTCATGTTCAGGGGCAAGGGTCATAAAACTAACTCCAAAAATAGTGTCGGGGCGGGTTGTAAATACCTCAATAGGGTAGGAGATTTTGTGCTCACCTGAAGGCATTGTATTAAAGGTAACCGAAGCACCTACAGACCGGCCTATCCAATTTGCATGTGCGTCTTTAAGGGACTGAGGCCAATCTACTTTTAAAAGATCATCAAGCAGGCGCTGCGCGTATGCCGTAATACGCATGCTCCACTGGGTCATTTTTTTACGTATCACAGGAAACCCCCCTCGTTCAGAAACCCCATTAACAATCTCATCATTTGCAAGAACAGTGCCCAGGGAAGGACACCAATTGACTTCAGTATCTGCCAAATAGGTCAACCTGTATTTTAATAACAATTCTTCCTGCTCTTTTGAATTCAGGTCATTCCATTCCGCAGCTGTAACTATTGGGGTATCTTCGTCGCAGGCGGCATTGATGTTGGAATTCCCTTCTTTTCCGAAGATTTCGATAAGTTGCTCTATTCCTTCAGCCTTATCCTTGTCTTTATTGTACCAGGAATTAAAAAGTTGAATAAATATCCATTGAGTCCATTTGTAATATTTTGGGTCAGATGTGCGGACTTCCCTGCTCCAGTCAAAAGAGAACCCTAATTTATCCAATTGCTCCCTATATCGGGCGATATTGGTTTCCGTCGTAATAGATGGATGCTGTCCTGTTTGTATGGCGTATTGTTCGGCCGGTAGCCCAAAAGAATCATAGCCCATTGGATGCAAAACATTAAATCCTTTATGCCTTTTGTAGCGGGCATAAATATCGCTGGCAATATATCCCAGAGGATGTCCAACGTGGAGACCAGCTCCTGATGGGTAGGGAAACATATCCAGAACGTAATATTTTTCTTTCTCCGAGCCATTAATGGCTTTAAAAGTATTTTCTTGCGCCCAATATCTCCTCCATTTAGCCTCAATCTCCCTAAAATTATAGTTCATGATTTTTGTTTATAACCGATACCGCGCAAAAATAAGTTTATTCAATTTACTTTCCTATTTTTACGTATTCATATGCTGCTATGAGCAAATCTTTTGAACGCTATCAAAAACGAAAATTAATCTCATCCTACTTTTCAGTGGTTTTGAGTATTGGCCTTGTGTTATTTTTATTGGGTGTTTTAGGGCTCTTGGTTTTAAATACCAAAAAATTGGCCGATCATTTTAAAGAACAAATTAAAATCTCTGTTTTCTTAAAAGATAATGCCAAGGAAGTTGAAGTGGACCAATTGCAGAAAAGCCTTAGAATGGCGGATTATACCAAATCTGCCGTCTATGTTTCCAAAGAAGAGGCAGCTGAGCAGCACAGTGCGGAAATTGGAGAAAATTTTCTTGACTTTTTAGGTTACAACCCTCTTAAAAATTCAATTGATGTGGCATTAAAAGCAGATTTTGTATCTACCGAACAAGTAGAGGAAATTGCAGCTGAATTGGCGACTAAGGATTATGTAGAAGAAGTAAGTTATGATAAGCCATTAATTGCGTTGCTTACCGATAATGTAAAAAGAATCTCTTTCTGGATCTTAATAGCCAGTGCTATTTTTACTATTATAGCTGTTTTATTGATCAATAGCTCTATCCGCCTATCCATATATTCTAAACGTTTTATAATAAAAACAATGCAGATGGTGGGAGCAACTAAAAGGTTTATCAGAAGGCCATTTATTTGGACAAACATTAAATTGGGCATGCTGGGCTCATTATTAGCCCTTATAGCATTGGGAACTGTCCTTTATTATGTTGACAGGAATTTTCCGGAACTAAGGCTCTTACAGGACTTTGCAATATTAGGTATCCTTTTTGTAGGTGTTTTTGTTTTAGGGGTACTTATTTCATTAATAAGTACTTATTTTGCCACCCAACGTTTTCTTAATCTCAGAACAGATGATTTATATTATTAATTTTACAGCATGAGTCAGAATCCAAAAAATAAACAGGGGCAACCCCCTAAGCCCGAATTTATCTTCCAGAGAAAAAATTATCTCTTTATGTTTATCGGGCTTGCATGTATGGCACTTGGTTTTATCCTGATGAGTGGAGGTGGCAGCGATGACCCTAATGTCTTTAATCCGGATATATACAACTTCAGAAGAATTAGATTGGCTCCTACATTAGTCCTCATAGGCCTGGGGATTGAGATATATGCTATCTTATTAAATCCTCACAAGACAAAAAGTAACTAATTGGAAATTATAGATGCAATTATTCTGGGTATAGTCCAG
>JAHEBI010000398.1 GCA_024642325.1 Eudoraea sp.
CACACCGGCAGAAGCCCCAATAAGGGCTGCATTCGCGCTTAAAAGCGCCGGAAATACATTATAGCTTAGCAAAAAGATTAATCCGCCTAATATGACACCTAACAAATAAACACTTATGAACTTTTTAGGGCCAAAAAGATTAAGGAAAATTCTTCCTGAGAAATAAAGCATGACCATATTCCAAAATAAATGCCAAATACCTCCATGAAAAAAGGAATAAGTCACCAGAGACCAGGGTTGAGAAATAAAGTCGATAAAATCCTTTGGCAACTCAAACCAACGGAGCAATGTGTTGGAAGCCATGCCCATTAGGAAAACTAATAAGCCATTTATTATAAAAACAGCAACATTTACTGCAATTAACTTTTCTGCTACACTGAGACGTGCAAATTGATATTTCAAATTTCCCGTATCCATACTAATTCCATCGATTTTTATTAAACTGGTTTTTTTTCCAGTACCACATCATCAAAAATCCAAAAAGGGCTCCTCCAACATGGGCAAAATGGGCAATACCATCACCAAAAATAGAATAGCCGGTAACTCCTGAGAACAGGTCCAAACCAATTAATACAGGAATGAAAAATTTGGCCTTAATAGGAATTGGTAAAAATATCAGGAATAATTCACTATTCGGATAAGACATTCCAAAGGCCACCAATATCCCATAAATAGCACCTGAAGCGCCTACAGCCGGTGTATTAAAGGCACTTAAAAAATTATCTATAACGCCTTGTGGAGCATAATTATACCAGTCCGGACTATATTTACCATCTGAAATTATTTCTAAAATCTGACTTTTCATTATGCCAGAATTTACAAGAGCTTCTATCCCCTGATTGAAATAATAATAATTTACTCCTGTATGTATGAGGGCTGCGCCAATTCCAGCGGAGAAATAAAAGAACAAAAACTTATTCCGACCCCACATCCGCTCCAATGGAGTTCCAAAGGCCCAGAGCGCATACATATTAAATAATATATGCGTAAATCCCCCATGCATGAACATATGGGAGATAATCTGCCAAATTCCAAAATTCTCATTCTCCGGAAACCACAATGAAAACCACTGATACATCTGATCTCCATAAAGGTTAGTTGCTACAAAGAACAACACATTAACAATTAGCAGATGCTTAATGGCATCAGTTAGTCTTCCCATCTAATTAAATTTATTATCAATGTCACGTTCGGTTATTGTAACGTAAATTAATTTGTTAAACGGACTTCGGTTAGTTTCCTTACATGCAAATAATGCATTTACCAAGGCCTGTTGCGACTCCTTATCCAATATTTCACCGGTTTTTACAGCCAGGGACTTACAAAGCACTTTTGATAATACTTCAGATTGTGTATCAACATTCCCGCTAATCTCCATTTGATAATCGGCTATTAATTGATCCAATAATCCACCTACTTCACTTTCATTAATGAGTTGTGGAATTCCTGTAATCTGCAGCTCTTCCCGTTCAAAAGCGCCGAAGGCAAAACCCAGTGATGTCAAACTTTCTTTAATCTCATCAAGCACGGCCAATTCAGCTTTTGAGAATGTTACCGATATGGGAAAAAGTAATTGTTGACTTAAAGTTTCCTTTACAGTAATACTCTTAAGAAATTTTTCATAAAGCACGCGTTGATGGGCACGTCCCTGGTCAATAATAAGCATACCAGATTTTATGGTCGTTACTATATATTTTCTTCTAAGCTGAAATGTGGTTGCCCCTATTCCTTCTTCTCCCGGTTGTTCTTCAAAAATGGAACCTGTAATCGTGTCAGATTCAAAATGTACGGTACTAAAACTTTCTTCCCTGCCAACTTTTGATTCCAGACCAACATACATACTTTCCCATTCCCCTGCTGGTAATCTTTTGGAGAATCTTCCGGCCCCATTTTCAAATCCGTCTTCCTTAAATGGATTGTATCCCGGATTAATGGTAATGTCAGGTTGTTGTGCCTGTTTATTTAATAACACGTACGGTGTGTCCAAATTCTGATCTTTTTCAAAATCCAAAGCCGGACTAACATTAAACTGACCCAGGCTGTGTTTTATTGTTGATTTAAGTATGGCATATAAGGTATGCTCATCATCAAATTTAATTTCCGTCTTTGTGGGATGAATATTAATATCTATAGATGATGGATCAACATCCAGATATATAAAGTAACCAGGGCTGGTGTCCGTGCGCAACAGCCCATCAAAAGAAGCCATTACAGCATGATGTAAATATGGACTCTTTATAAAGCGATTGTTTACAAAGAAAAATTGTTCACCCCTGCTTTTTTTTGCGTACTCCGGTTTACAAATAAAGCCTGATATTCTTACTACCTGGGTTTCTTCCTCTATTGGAACCAGTTTTTCTTTTGTTTTGATGCCAAATATATGTACAACTCGTTTTTTTAAATTGGTTGATGGCAAGTTGAATAACTCACTGTCATTATTATAAAAATAAAATTGTACCGAAGGATGTGCCAGGCATACCCTATGAAATTCATCGGTGATGTGACGCAATTCCACCTGGTTAGACTTCAAGAATTTCCGCCGCGCCGGGATATTAAAAAAGAGGTTCTTTACCGATACTGACGTCCCTTTAGGGGTTACGGTCGCCTCCTGTGATATGACCTTGCTGCCTTCAATTTTAATGAGTGTGCCCAGTTCATCTTCTTCCGGACGGGTATGCATTTCAACATGCGCTATGGCCGCTATAGAAGCAAGCGCTTCTCCACGGAATCCTTTAGTGTTCAGGTGAAACAAGTCCTCAGCGCAATTTATTTTAGAAGTGGCATGCCTTTCAAAACTCAATCTGGCATCAGTCACACTCATTCCCTTGCCGTCATCGACAATCTGAATCAAAGTCTTTCCACCGTCTTTTACAATTAGTTTAATACGGGTCGCCCCTGCATCAATGGCATTCTCCAACAACTCTTTTACTACAGAGGCGGGACGTTGAACTACTTCACCTGCAGCAATCTGATTAGCCACATGGTCTGGCAAAAGTTGTATAATATCTGCCATTATTTTGAATAGAATATTGATAAATCAAAATCGATGATGTACAGGAA
>JAHEBI010000399.1 GCA_024642325.1 Eudoraea sp.
TCTGGCTGCAGTGGCAAGTACTTCATCTGCCTTTGAAAAACCGGCCTTGAAGCCCAAATTCCCATAGACTTCCCTTAATTTATTGTTATTGATTACAATTAAAGAATCTACATTATCACGTAACTTTTCAATCCCTTTTTGAGCCTGTTGACACCTCATCTTTCCCTCAAACTGAAATGGCATAGTAACAATCCCCACAGTAAGGACATCCATTTCTTTAGCCATTTTGGCAATAACGGGGGCAGCTCCGGTACCTGTTCCGCCGCCCATACCAGCGGTGATGAAAATCATTTTGGTTGTAGTATCAAGCATTTGCTTGATTTCCTCCATACTCTCTATTGCAGCTTGTTCACCTACCTCTGGATTAGCTCCGGCTCCGAGTCCTTCGGTAAGAGAAACACCTAATTGTATTTTATTGGGTACAGAACTATTTTGCAAAGCTTGTGAATCTGTATTACAAATCACAAAATCAACCCCATTTATTCCAGCCTGGAACATGTGATTTATTGCATTACTTCCACCTCCGCCAACGCCAATTACTTTAATTACATTACTTTGATTTTTGGGTAAATCAAAGGATATACTTTCAAATTCGGTGTTCTTGCTCATGTTTTATGTATTATTTGATTATTACGTGCTACTATTTAGGTTTACTCTGCGTTATCTAAAAAATCCTTAAGTTTTTCTGACCAAACGTCAAATACAGATTTTCTTGTACCTTTTGACTTTTCGTTTACTCTTCCTTCCGCAAAGCCTTCTAAAACCAGTTCTTCCTCATTTTTGGCTTCTTCGCGATAAATAGGACTTCTTCTTTTATTTTCAATTGCGTTCATCAGCAATCCAACCGCAGTGGCATATAAGGGACTGGCAATTTCCTGATCAGAATCCCCGGCCAAGTGTTCATTGGGATAACCAATTCTGGTATCCATGCCAGTAATATATTCCACCAATTGTTTTAAATGCTTTAACTGACTTCCTCCTCCTGTTAGCACAATTCCGGCAATAAGTTTCTTCTTTTGCTCTTCATGTCCGTAATTTTTGATTTCAACATATACCTGTTCAACAATCTCAACGACCCTTGCATGTATGATCTTAGATAGATTCTTAAGTGTAATTTCCTTGGGCTCCCTTCCACGTAAGCCGGGAATAGAAACTATTTCATTGTCTTTATTCTCACCGGGCCATGCAGATCCAAATTTCATTTTGAGAAGTTCCGCCTGTTTCTCTATAATTGAACAACCTTCCTTGATATCTTCGGTAATGACATTTCCCCCAAAAGGTATTACTGCTGTATGCCTAATTATACCATCTTTAAAAATTGCAAGGTCTGTAGTCCCACCGCCTATGTCTATTAAAGCCACGCCAGCTTCCTTTTCCTCCTGGCTAAGTACAGCATCTGAAGATGCCAGGGGTTCCAGGGTAATATTGCCCAGGTCTAAACCTGCACTTTTTATACATCTGCCAATGTTCTTAATAGATGATACCTGGCCAACAACTACATGGAAATTAGCTTCAAGCCTGCCACCGTACATTCCTATGGGCTGCTTTATTTCAGCCTGACCGTCTACCTTGTATTCCTGTGGTAAAACATGAATGATCTCTTCTCCTGGTAACATTACCAGTTTATAAACCTGGTTACAAAGTTTATCCAGGTCTTCTTCATTGATCACTTCTTCGGAATTAGCCCTGGTAATATAATCGCTGTGCTGAAGGCTTCTGATATGTTGGCCTGCAATCCCTACAACTACAGAACCAATCTTTAAACCGGAATCAGCTTCTGCCTGTTCAACAGCCTGCTGTATAGACTTTATGGTTTGAGTAATATTATTTACCACACCACGGTGTACTCCCAGGCTTTTAGACCTGCCTATGCCTAAAACCTCAATTTTACCATACTCGTTTTCTTTTCCGATAATGGCCACAATTTTTGTAGTACCTATATCTAATCCAACTGAATAATTACCTTGTTCCATATAAATTTAAATTTTGGTGCACACTACCTGGTTATTAAATTCTAAGCTTACTATATTATAGTTTTCCAATGTTTTGTCCCTTGCAGCCTTGGTATAAAAAGCCTTAAAATTATTGAACTTCTGCTCTAAATCATCCACATTACCTAAATTCACAACAAAGTTTTCCATGCGGAATTTTAATTGATAATTTCCCTCATCCTCAATGTGTATTCCGATAACATTTTTTCTTAAAAAGTCGTCACCGTTTATGTAATTCAAAATTTCATAAACATCTTCCAAACTTCTACCCGTAATATTGCCCGTAATAATTGGCACTCTTGCAGAGTGATTACTGGATAATGGCATGTTTTTTCCCTCCTCATCCAGGTAATATTTTGTCTTTCCCTCTACACGTCCGATTGGTTGCCGCTGTACGATGTTTGATGTAAGCTCACCATTGATAGTAAGATAAACTTGGGCACTTTTTACCATATCATTGGTCTCTATGACCTTTTCTATAGTATTCAAAACTAATTTTTCTTTGGGCATGTTTTTGATGATTCCATAATTTTGTATTAACAATTTATTAACCATAGCCTGGGTGAGGTAGAGATTGTTCTCCCCAGTGAATTTTATGGTAATACCTTCTACATTTCTCGAATCACTTCGCTGACCCGAAAAAGCATAAAGGCCTGTAATACAAATTATTAAACCCCCCAATTTGATGTAATCCCAATTAATTTTCATGATTTAGTTCTTTTTCTAGTCTTGATATTTCCAGTCCGATATCGCCGGCCCCCATAGTAACTAACACTTCCGGTTCCTGTTTTTTTATTTCTGAAATCAAATCTGCTTTTTGGACTAATTTTTTATTATGGTTCTTTATTTTCCCCATAAGCCATTCAGAAGTCACCCCATCAATAGGTTTTTCTCTTGCCGGATATATATCCAGTAATAAAACACTATCAAATTTTGAAAGACTAAGTGCAAAATCGTCGGCAAAATCTCTTGTACGTGAGAATAAATGAGGTTGGAAAACGGCCAGTATTTTTTTATCTTGATGCATCTCTGTGATGGCTTCATACACGGCGTTTATTTCCGTTGGG
>JAHEBI010000400.1 GCA_024642325.1 Eudoraea sp.
TTAAACTGGCTGTTAGTGATATCATATTAAGAACCGGCGTAATGCTCAATTTGATAAAAGTTTCTTTGGGAGGGATCGCTCAATTTTTGATTGGCACTTCAAGTTGGGTCTTTTTAATGCGCTTAATGTCCGAATTCGGCAGCGAAGTATTGGCAGGTTATACGATTGCCATTCGGGTCATGATGTTTACTTTCATGCCTGCCTGGGGTATGAGCAACGCTGCAGCAACATTGGTAGGTCAGAATTTGGGGGCAGAACAACCGGAAAGGGCGGAGAAGTCGGTGTGGATTACCGGAAAATATAACGCGTATTTTATGCTTGCCGTTTCCATGATTTATCTCTTTTTTGCTCCTGAAATAATAGGCCTTTTCACTAATGTCCCCAGCGTTGTTGAAAATGGGTCACTTTGTTTAAAGGTTGTTGCAGCGGGTTATATCTTTTATGCCTATGGGATGGTTGTCTCACAGGCTTTCAATGGGGCAGGAGACACAAAAACCCCAACAAAGATTAATCTTATTGCCTTTTGGTTCTTTCAATTGCCCTTTGCATATCTGGCTGCAATTACCTTTAAATTGGGTGCCCTTGGGGTATTTCTTGCTATAACGCTTGCTGAAGTAATGTTGTCTGTAATTGCCATTATCTGGTTCAGAAAGGGCTATTGGAAAAAGGTTAAGGTATAGCCTATTTTTGTAACTTTATGCCTTAATAATATGAGTATGGAACATAAGAATAAAGGGATTAATACTATTTGCACCCATGTTGGGGAATTGAAGGACAAGGAGTACCAGGGGGCAGTGTCACCTTTGTATATGAGTACTGCGTATGCCTTTGAAGATGTGGATATGAAGCGTTATCCAAGGTATTTTAATACGCCTAACCAAAAAGCACTATCACAAAAAATAGCAGCCCTGGAACATGCCGAAGATGCTATGATTTTTGGAAGTGGTATGGCTGCAGTGAGTACCGCACTTCTTGCTTTTTTAAAGGCCGGAGATCATGTGGTTCTGCAAAACATGTTATATGGCGGAACAATAAATCTGGTTACGAAGCAATTTGAAAACTTCGGGATTTCATACTCATTTACCGAAGGCTTGAAACCATCAGATTTTGAAGCAAAAATTAAGAAAAATACCAGGGTTATATATATTGAAACACCATCAAATCCTTTATTGACCATAACGGACCTTGCAGCTGTCGCAGCTATTGCAAAAAAGCACAAATTAGTT
This sequence comes from Eudoraea sp., assembly GCA_024642325.1. Classification (GTDB taxonomy): domain Bacteria; phylum Bacteroidota; class Bacteroidia; order Flavobacteriales; family Flavobacteriaceae; genus Eudoraea. The sequence goes on from JAHEBI010000400.1 coordinate 1,227, forward strand.
TCAATGATCGACAATACATTTGCCAGCCCTGTAAATCAAAACCCGATTGATTTTGGTATTGATGTGGTTATCCACAGTGCCACAAAGTACATGGGAGGACATTCAGATATTTGTGCAGGCGCAGTAGCCTCAACCAGGGTCCATATGGAACGCATTTTTCAACTGGCAATAAACCTTGGCGGGAATCTTAGCGATTATACTGTATGGTTATTGGAGCGGAGTATAAAGACGATGGGCATTCGCGTCAAAACACAAAATGAAAATGCGATGCGGCTTGCTGAGTATTTGGATAAAAACCAGAATATAAAGCAGGTGTATTATCCCGGCCTGACTTCCCATCCCGATCATGAACTGGCTAAATCACAAATGCGCGGCTTTGGGGGAATGCTTTCTTTTGAACTTAAGGAATCAATTGATGCGGCCGAATTTAGGAAGGCTCTTGGACTTATCAAATCGGCGATGAGCCTGGCTGGAGTTGAAAGTACTGTTTTGTCACCTACCCAGACTTCACATTCACTACTATCTGAAGAAGATAGATATAAACAGGGGATTACGGATGGATTAATTCGGTTTTCTATCGGTATAGAGGAGCCGGAAGATTTGATAGCTGATATTGAACAGGCAATGAAACACGTAATATCGCAACAGCTTACATTAAATAGCCAATAACCGACCAGATACATAACAAATGAAATTAGACATATTAGTTTTTGGCGCACATCCTGATGATGCAGAGTTAGGAGCAGGCGCAACAATAGCCAAAGCCACGGCAAGTGATAAAAAGGTAGGGATTATAGACCTTACCAGGGGAGAGTTAGGTACAAGGGGGTCTGCTGAAATCAGGGATATGGAAGCTGGTAATGCCGCGAAAATTTTAGGGATATCCGTACGGGAGAATTTGGAATTTGCCGACGGTTTTTTTACTAATGATAAGCATCATCAACTGGCCGTAATTCAATTGGTTCGAAAATATCAGCCGGATATTGTATTGTGTAATGCAATAGACGACAGGCACATAGACCACGCCAAAGGAAGTAAATTGGTAAGTGACGCCTGCTTTCTTAGCGGACTGGTTAAAATTGATACTAAGTTACCCGGAGATGATGAATGGCAATTACAATGGCGACCAAAACAAGTTTATCACTATATTCAATGGAAAAACCTGGAACCTGATTTTGTTATTGATGTTTCAGGGTTTATTGACAAAAAAATGGAAGCTATTTCGGCTTATGCCTCTCAATTTTATGATCCAGACAGCCAGGAGCCCAATACTCCTATAAGCAGTAAAAATTTCACGGATAGCATTGAATACAGAGCGAGAGATTTAGGACGTTTAGTTGGTGTTGAGCACGGAGAAGGATTTAATGCGGAACGATATATTGGTGTTAAAAATCTCTGGGATATTTTCTAAACGGCCTTGCTGTAACTTTTCTCTCCTTTAGGGAGCGTGAAAGAGAAGCAACTACCTTTTCGAAGAGCACTATCCACCCAGATATTACCACCGTTTTTCTCCACCATTTCTTTACAGAGTGAAAGTCCGAGGCCTGTCCCTTTTTCGTTATTTGTGCCGTAAGTGGTAATATTGGAATTCTTTTCAAATAAATTCCTTACTGTAATTTTATCCATCCCCACACCCGTGTCTTTTATGGAAACCTCCCATAAATTATCACGTTCGCAGGCCGAGATGGTGATCATCCCGTTCTGAGGAGTAAATTTCAGAGCATTGCTGATAAGATTCCTGATGACAATATCTATTTGATTACTATCGGACCAGGTAAGTGTATTTTCGGCAAGCTCGCTTACAATTTTTATAGACTTCTTTTT
>JAHEBI010000401.1 GCA_024642325.1 Eudoraea sp.
TTTCGAATTCAAGAATATAGATGATGCCAAAAATTCTCCTTTGGCTCAGCAATTATTTTACCTTCCGTTTATAAAAACAGTATATATTTCAGGCAATTTCATAGCCCTGGAACGATTTGATATAGTAGATTGGCCATCGGTAAAAGATGAGGTTGCACAGCAATTGGTTGAATATTTAAACGCGGGGGAACCCATAGTCAATGAAGAGGTTGCTAATAAGAAAGTTGCCGTTACCATATATGCCGAAATCACCCCAAATCCTGCCGTAGTGAAATTCGTGGCCAACAGGAAAATAGTTCCTGCTATGTTTGAATTTAAAAACCTCGATGAAGCAAAGGGTTCTGATCTGGCTAAAAAGTTATTTCACCTTCCTTATGTCAAGGAGGTCTTTATGGATGAAAACTATGTTTCCGTAACGAAATACGACGTTGCAAGCTGGGATGAGATTACCATGGAGCTCCGTGAATTGATACGGAATTTTATCGCAGATGGAAATGAAGTCGTTTCCAGTGAGGTGGCTTCTGCACAATCTGATAGCGCATCAAATCCCCAAACGGTTAATGAATCCTTGGATGACACCTCACTTGAGATCATTAACATTCTGGAAGAATATGTGAAACCTGCTGTTGCCAGTGATGGTGGCAATATACTTTTTCAATCTTATGAGAAAGAAAGCAAAACAGTAAATGTAATTCTCCAGGGGGCCTGCAGCGGCTGTCCTTCCTCCACCTATACCCTGAAAAATGGCATTGAAACCATGTTAAAAAATATGCTGGGAGATAAGGTATCTGAGGTGGTAGCACTAAATGGATAATTTGGCAATCATTTAATGGCACTTCCCTTTTTATTTGCTATCTTAACGAAACACCAAAAAAAAGTATTATGTCCGTTTTAAAAGTTATTGAAATATTGGCAAATTCCAGTGAAAGCTGGGAAGACGCTGCTAAAAATGCGGTTACTCACGCATCCAAATCTGTTAATAATATTCGTTCTGTTTATGTAAATGAGCAAAGCGCTACCGTGCAAGATGGCAAGATAGACAACTATCGCGTTAATGTTAAAATCACTTTCGAAGTAAAGTAAGCCGAATTAAAAATAATTAAAGCGCCACTTAGGCGCTTTTTTTATGCTCTTTAATTAGTAGTAACTTTGTATATGTCCAGATTAAAATACTCTTTACTTTTATTATTAATTACCTTAAATGGCTGTTCTCAAAAAAAAGAAACCATGTCACACAAGTATACCAATGCCCTAATAAATGAAAGCAGCCCTTATCTGTTGCAGCACGCTCATAATCCTGTAAACTGGGAGCCCTGGAGCGCAACTGTTCTGGAAAAGGCCAAAAATGAAAATAAATTAGTACTTATCAGTATTGGCTATGCAGCCTGCCATTGGTGTCATGTCATGGAAAAAGAATGCTTTGAAGATGAAGAAGTGGCAAATCTGATGAATGAAAACTTTATCAATATAAAAATAGACAGGGAAGAACGGCCGGATATTGATCATCTTTATATGGATGCACTTCAAATGATGACGGGCAGAGGCGGTTGGCCTTTGAATGTTGTTACCTTACCTGACGGACGTCCCTTTTGGGGAGCCACTTATGTAAAGAAAGAGGATTGGATGAAGGTTTTGAATGAACTTACCAGGTTATACAAGGAACAACCGGATAAAATAAATGATTACGCCAAAGACCTTGCCGAGGGAATTAAGGCAATTAACCTTGTGGAGGTAAGTTCTAATTCTAATCTTATAACCGAAGATCAATTAGATGATTTGGTAAAGAAATGGTCCCGCTATTTTGACCATAATTATGGTGGCTACAACCGGGCGCCCAAATTCATGATGCCCGGAAACCTCGATTTTTTATTGCATTACGGAATTGCCAGAGAAAATAATGATATCCTGGAGTATGTTAATTTAACGCTTACGAAAATGGCCTATGGAGGAATTTTTGATCATTTGGGAGGTGGTTTTTCAAGATATTCTGTGGATGGTAGATGGCATGTCCCCCATTTTGAAAAAATGTTGTATGACAATGGGCAATTAATAAGTTTATATTCCAAAGCATATGCCGTAACGAAAAACCCGCTTTATAAAAAGGTGGTGCAAGAAACCATAGCATTCGTAACTGCAGAGCTTATGGATGCCAATAATGCTTTTTATGCCTCACTGGATGCGGATAGCCTTAATGAATCAGGAGAATTGGAAGAAGGGGCATTTTACGCCTGGCAGAAGGCAGAATTACAAAACCTCCTCGGTGATAAATTTGAGCTTTTTAAAGACTATTACAACATAAACGAATTTGGCCTTTGGGAACATGGCAACTACGTATTAATCAGGGATGCTTCGGACGAAGAAATTGCCAAAAAGCACAAACTTTCTGTTTCGGAGCTGAATAAATCCATTGCAGAATGTAAAGAAATATTGAACAAGGTCCGGGAAAACAGACCACTTCCCAGATTAGATGATAAAATCCTTTGTTCCTGGAATGGTTTGATGCTGAAGGGATTGACAGACGCCTACAGGTTTATTAAGAATGATAATTATATGGAACTGGCTTTAAAAAATGCTTCTTTTATTAAGCAAACGTTTTTAAAGAAAGATGGCAGCCTGTACCATAATCATAAAAACGGCAAAAGCACCATAAACGGGTATCTGGAAGATTATGCCTCGGTAATAGATGGGTTTATTGGGCTCTATGAAATTACTTTTGATATAACCTGGCTATATGAGGCAAAAAAATTATCGGATTATTGTATAGCTAATTTTACGGATGACAGTAGCGGATTGTTTTTTTTCACTCCAAAACAAGATGTATTTATTATTAGAAGAACTCTGGAAATGGCCGATAATGTGATTCCCTCTTCGAATTCAATCATGGCAAGAAATCTGTTTAAATTATCCAGATTTTTTCCTGATGAAGATTACGAAAAGATCTCACAGCAAATGGTCGTGAATATGCAGCAAAGCTTTGAGAAAGACACAGCCAGTTATGCAAATTGGTTGCATCTGGTATTATATTTTCAAAAGCCATTTTACGAAA
>JAHEBI010000402.1 GCA_024642325.1 Eudoraea sp.
CTACAGTTTGGCAGGACAGGTTTTTATAGCGGCCCAATATCAAGATATCACGACATTCTTGTGGATGATGAAGGGAGTATTTATGTTGGCGATATTTTAGGGAACAAGGTTCAAAAATTTCGGTTAAAGAAAAGCAGTTAAATAATCAACAAACCCATAGCATTGCTCATATCCCAGAATCTATATCAATGGATAATATACTAATGATTCAAAATAATCATTAAGTTTAACCCAACAAATCCATCCCAATGAAAAAATACAGATTTATAGTTCCTGTACTGGTAATGACACTTGTTATGCTTATAAGTGCCTCCTGTAAAAATAAACAGAAGCCGGAGACTGAATCTCCAGCCACAACCATAGATTTGGTCCGGGCCAGAAAAGCAATTGAAGGCATTGATAAACAATTCTCTGAGGATTTCAGCAATGCAGATTCCCTGGCATTGGCAGCCCATTATGCCACGGATGGAACCTGGGGTTCAATCCAGGGAAAAGATAACCTGATTTCCGCCTGGGGAAAATCCATAAGGAATGTGGTTAAAAATGGAACTCCCAATGTACTGTTCACGACAAATTCTCTTTTTAGCGATGGCGAATATTTGGTTGAATTAGGCGTATATGAATTTGCAGATAATGACTATAATGTAAAAAGTCAGGGTAAATATTTGGTGGTATGGAAGCAGGAAGATGGGGAGTGGAAAATATATCGCGATATTGGATTGTAGATAACGGACGCACAACAATAGCAAGTCTTAATTGCCTGTTCCCGCTTATTCGGAAAACCCTTGTGGTTCCCTGTATTAAAAAAGGATTAGATTTAACTTTCATAGTGTAGTACTAACCCGCACAACTACGCATAACCGGGTCGTTGGTCACATGCCAAATAAAATTAACTAAAACTAAAATCATGACAACAACAAAATTATTTGACCTCTCCGGAAATGTAGCAGTAATTACAGGTGGAAATGGAGGCATTGGCCGAAGCATTGCAATTGGCCTGGCTGAAGCCGGAGCTTCAGTGGCAATATTTGGGCGTAACGAAGAAAAAAACAATAAGACCCTTGCAGAATTAAAAAAAACAGGAATTCCTGCAATGGCTGTACAGGTTGATATTACAAAGCGTTTAGAATTAGAGCCGGCAATTAAAAAAGTGGCTTTTGGAAGAATCAAATTCTGATGGTTTCAAACGGATCAACTTAATGCCGATTAAAGCAGGCATCATATAAAAGAATATCCTTTATAGCGATCCGTTTTATTTTACTTTAAAATCGAGTGCAGCATCCAATCCTATATGCACTCCTTTGATCTTAGTCACGTAGCGAATAGCCAGCAAAGCTCCATTAACAAATGACTCGTAGGAAGTACTGCTGTGATGTACGGAGAACATTTCCCCCTTGTTGCTAAAGGCAACTTCCTGGTCAGACAACATGCCTTTCATTCGCAATGAATGAACACGAACCCCTGACACCAATCCGCCACGTGCTCCCTGCACTACTTCAGTGTGGTCTTTTTGGACTGTTGAGCTCCTGTGTTTTCCCATTCGCATGGCAGTGGCCAAAGCCGTGCCTGAGGGGGCATCCGGTTTAGTGTCCTCATGCCGTTCTATAATCTCGGCCGAATCAAAATAGGGCGAGGCCATTTCAGCAAAGCGCATCATCAGTACGGCGCCTATTGAAAAGTTGGGAACGATCAAACATCCGGGGTTATTTTCGCCCCAGAAAGTTCTCAATTCCGCTATCCTGCTTTCGGTAAAACCAGAGGTCCCAATAACTACATACATTCCTTTGGCATGCCACCGTTTCAGGTTCTCCATGACCACTCCCGGATGGGCGCATTCCACCAGTATCTGAGCGTCTATTTTTTCTATGCCATCTTCGATCGCTATTCCTGCCATGCTTTTTCCGGCATAACCCGGCGCATAGGCCCCTGTAAGCTGCATATCATTGGCTTTTGTAATACCATGTGCAATCGCGCTGCCTAACCGGCCCATTGCCCCTGAAACTGCTACTTTCATTTTGCGCTTATTTTATAATGATTTTTCAATACCTTATCTATTTGTTCTACGGTTTTGAATGCATCTTCCCTGGTAAACCTTAATGGAGGCTTTGACTTTAAAACACTATCAAATGGCCCATCGGTACTAATAAGTATGTGTGCGTTTCGCAATTCATTTTTAATGTGCTGTGCCAACCCGGTATCCGGATCCATACTATGATCCTTCACAAGTTCGACACCAAGGTATAAGCCGGAACCCCTTACGTCCCCGATACAAGGGTGTTTTTTTTGCAGTGATGTGAGTAATGATTTGTAATAATCGCCTACGTTTTTTGCATTTTCCTGCAAATTTTCTTCATCAATAACTTCAAGAACAGCTAAAGCTATCGCGCAGGAAACAGGATTTCCGCCAAATGAACTGAAAAATTCCACGCCTTTTTCAAAAGATGCCGCAATTTCCGATGTACAGACAACAGCCCCCATAGGATGGCCATTGGCCATGGGTTTTCCAAGAATGACCATGTCCGGGACAACATCCTGGGCTTCATATCCCCAATAATGATCCCCCATACGACCAAATCCTGTTTGTACCTCATCAATAATGCATACACCTCCCTGCTTTCTAATAACCGGATAAATGTGTTTCAGGTAACCTTTAGCCAAAGGCACCTGACCTCCGCACCCCAGCATGGGTTCACAGATAAATGTTCCAATTGGGCTGTCCGAATTTTTTACCAGTTTAGCCGCTTCTTCAGCATAGCACCTTCCGGCATTTCCATCGTCATTGGTGTACTTACCCCTGTAGGTATCGGGAATGGGTGTCACCACAATATGCTCTTTTCTGCCTGTACCCTTAGGGTTGTTGAATTTATAATAACTCACATCCACAGCAGACAAGGTATTTCCATGGTATCCATGCTCCATCACCATGGTTCTCTTATATCCGGTATGGACCTCAGCCATACGGAGTGCCAGATCAGTGGCCGCACTTCCGGAATTCACAAAAAAAACTTTGTCTAATGAACCTGGGAATTTTGACAACAAATTTT
>JAHEBI010000035.1 GCA_024642325.1 Eudoraea sp.
TGATTGACCCCCAAGGGTTGCTCCACCTAAATTATCGGCCATAAAAGGAATATTAAAGGCGCCACCTCCTGCAAGTGCAAAATTGGATGCCATCATATTTGGGTATGAAGCGGTTTGTCCATCTATAAAAAGAGCCGCATCAGAATATCCTGCCGTTAATGAATTGCCAACCGCAACGAAGTTGGAAAAATCAGCAGAACCACTCGTATATTCTATGTCTTCCGGTCCATCGGGGGGAGTAATTCCTCCGTTGTCGTCATTACTGCATGATACTAAAAGAAGCCCAAAACCAAGTAATGCAAAAATCTTTTTCATATTAATGTTTTTGTGTTAATTATTCCACAGAGTATGATCTGCCGCATTATAACCAAATTTAAAGAAAATTATGAGACTCGCAATATATATAACCCCATAATTATGCATGCATAATAAATGGCTGGTATTTTTATGAAATCAGGAATTTTATGGACTCATCGTAGAATTGCTCCGGGTTCTCGGCATGAAGCCAGTGGCCTGCATTTGCAATACTCTTAATCTCAGCCAGGGGAAAATGCCTCTTTATTTCCGGTATATCTTCCGGTGTAATATAAGCCGACCTGTCACCTTTCAGGAATAGTGTTGGCCCGTTAAAAATATCGGTAGCATTGATCGTATCTCCAATCTCCTCCATTTTTGTGCTCAGAACATTCAAATTAAATCTAAACCCCAGTTGTCCTTTTTCTATCCAATAAAGATTTTTTAATAAAAATTGCCTTATTCCAATGTCGGTCAATTCTTCTGAAAGGGCTTCATCAGCTTCTTTTCTGGAACTAATTTTGTCAAGGGCTAAGGTCGTTAAGGCATGCATAATGTTCTGATGATGAGGGGCATAATATTTTGGAGCAATGTCGGCAACAATTAATTTAGCGGTAAACTCAGGATATGTACAAGCGAATTTCATGGCTGTTTTTCCACCCATGGAATGTCCTAAAAAGCACACTTTGGATAATTTGTAATGTTTCAAATACGCTCTTAGGTCATTGACCATTTCCTCATAGGTAAAAATATCCGACCAGAAACTTTTCCCGTGGTTTCGCTGGTCTATTAAATGAACCTGAAAACCGGCAGACGCATATTTGTTGCCCAGCGTTTTCCAGTTGTCGGACATCCCTAAAAACCCGTGAAGGATAATCAAAGGTTTGCCTTCACCAATGATGTTTGAATGAAGTAATGGCATTAACGCAATTTATGTAAATACATTTTTATAACATTTTCCAGTCCCAGGTAAAGCGATTCGCAAATTAGCGCATGCCCTATGGAAACCTCAAGCAGATGAGGAATATTTTCTTTAAAGTATTTTATGTTGTCAAGGCTTAAATCATGTCCGGCATTAATACCCAATCCCAATTCATGAGCGGCATTTGCGGCAGTAATAAATGGCTGTATCCCAAGTCTGTTACCTGCTTCAAAACTCTTGGCATATTGCTCTGTATAGAGTTCAATTCTATCGGCACCTGTTTCAGCTGCGCCGGCAATCATACTTATTTCCGGATCTACAAATATTGAAGTGCGAATATTTTTTTCTTTAAACACTCCTATAACCTCTTTTAAAAAGTCTTTGTGAGTCAGTGTATCCCACCCTGCGTTGGAGGTTAAAGCATTAACTGAGTCCGGAACCAGGGTAACCTGTCCGGGTTGAACTTCCAGTACTAAATCAATAAATTTATCAATTGGATTGCCCTCAATATTAAGTTCAGTAGTTACTATCCCCTTAAGTTTGCGGGCATCCTCGTATTTTATATGTCTTTCGTCCGGTCTGGGATGAATAGTGATTCCTTGTGCTCCAAAATCTTCTATATCAGCGACTACTTTTAAAAGATTCGGAACATTTCCACCGCGCGAATTTCTTAAAGTGGCTATTTTGTTAACATTAACGCTAAGTTTTGTCATTTTGCGATATTTATATTTTCCAGGATCCAAAAATACAAATTAGGCATACCTTTTGATGTTTAAAATTAGTATTTTGCGTAAGATATTAAGAAGATGCAGATTCAGTCACATATAATAACTACAATTCCGGTTTTTAATCTGGAAAGCCCACTTAAAAAAGTCATTCATTTTTTTAAGCATACCACCTATTCACATGTGGCAATAGTTGAGGGCAAAATCTTTTTGGGTGTCTTGTCCGAAAATGATCTTGAAACATTTGAAAGCGATAAGAAAATTGGGGATTACAGGTATAATCTCGAATCTTTTCATGCTTCAATTAACACTTCATGGCTTGATGTCCTGGAAATATTTGCCAGAAATGAATCCAATTTATTACCGGTTTTGGATGATAAAAAACAGGTAAGGGGTTACTATAATCTAAATGATATCGTTGGTGTTTTTATAAATACACCATTTTTTACAGAACCCGGGGGAATACTGGTATTGGCAAAAGGGATAAAAGATTATTCTTTTAGTGAAATAGCTCAGATAGTTGAAAGTAATAACACCAAGTTACTCGGGGCATTTATTACAGATGTTCGAAATGAGGTTATTCAGATTACCATTAAGATAAACACGAATAATTTTAATGAAGTGCTCCACACCTTCCGACGTTATAACTACACTATACTTTCTGGCAACAAGGATGATCAGTTTATTGAGAATTTAAAGGAAAGGTCAGATTATCTGGATAAATACCTTAATGTATAAATTCTATGCGTAGAAATGTTCCTCTTAGTGTGATTATACCTTCTTTACCCCTCATAATCAAAGGCTAATTTCATAAAATATTCTAAAATGAAAATTGCAATATATGCCAAGATCTACGAGAATGAGACCCTGGATTATGTAATGGAATTACTGGACGAATGCAGCAATATTGGGGCGAAGGTTAGTATTGAATCGGATTTTTATGCGCAATTGTCCGCTTCAAGAAATATAGGACAATACGACACCTTTGATCGTAAAACGGGTTTGGATTCGACTTTCGAAGTGTTTGTGAGTTTTGGGGGGGATGGCACTATTTTAAGAGCCATAACCTATATCCGCGATTTGGGTATTCCTATTGTTGGCGTTAATACCGGAAGACTTGGTTTTTTATCCACTTTAAAAAAAGAAGAAGTCAGAAGGGTGGTTACTGACTTTGTTTCGGGAGCATATGAAATTGATGAACGCAGTTTGGTGGAAGTGAATGCGGATTTTGACATCCCGGAATTCAGGGATATGAATTTTGCGCTCAATGAAGTGTCTGTAAGCCGGAAGGATACTACCTCAATGATTACTGTGGAAACTCACCTTAATAATGAATATTTAACCTCCTATTGGGCAGATGGCCTTATAGTGGCAACACCAACAGGGTCAACGGGCTATTCCCTCAGCTGTGGAGGTCCTGTGATAATGCCGGGCGTACAATCCCTTGTAATTACACCAATTGCCCCCCATAATTTAAATGCGAGACCCCTGGTTATTTCAGACGATACTATCATTCGGTTAAAAGTTTCAGGCCGTGAAGAAAATCATCTGGTTTCTTTGGATTCGCGAATTGCCACTATAGAAAATGAAAGAGAGATTACTGTTAAAAGGGCCCCGTTTATCATAAAAATGATTGCCTACACTTCCGAGAGCTTCTTGGAAACCATAAGAAACAAATTGTTATGGGGACAGGATAAGCGGAATTAGATACTTCCTCAAAACAATAAATAACTGCAAATACTGTTTATCAAAAGGTACCAGAGGTATAAGATAAAATAGGTATAAAATACCTTATTAATTATATTTGCAAACTTTTGAAATTAATGAGAGCGTTTATTGTTGTTATTCTTTTATTTGGATTTGGCTTGCTAAATGGCCAAACTTATGAAATTGGAATTTATGCCGGGGGAACCAATAATATTGGAGATGTCGGAAGAACAAACTATATCGCACCATCGGGCCCCGCGATTGGGGGGATTTTTAAATGGAATAAAAGCAAGCGCTATGCATGGAGAGGTAGCGTTATTTATGGCAAGTTTACTGCAGATGATTCAAAATCAAGTATTTCTTCCAGACAACAAAGGGCTTATAAGATGGACAATTCTGTGCTGGAGGCATCTGCAGGACTGGAATTTAACTTTGTGGAATATAATTTGCATAAATTAGGACCCGCATTTACACCATATTTGTATACAGGTATTACCTATTTCAGGTATGGGTATAAATATTTTGATGCCGGGCAGGTGCAGGATTTAGATCAAAAGGAAGGCTCTTTTGCCATTCCTATGACCGTTGGACTAAAGGCAAGGTTGAATCAATTTTTGATTATAGGTGCAGAAATAGGAGCTCGGTTGACTTTTACTGACAATCTGGATGGAAGTAATCCGGAAGGATCTAATTATGAGCAATTTAGATTCGGAAATATTTTTAGTGATGATTGGTATGTTTTCTCAGGAATTACATTAACTTATACCTTTGGTAGAAAACCATGTTCCGATTGTTTTGAGTAACGCTTATGATGAACACAATTGATGAAATAAAAAACGGGAAGCTTCCGAAGCATCTTGCTATAATAATGGATGGCAATGGCAGATGGGCAAAACAACAGGGGAGACTACGTGTTTTTGGTCATGAGCATGGTGTAAAGGCAGTACGGGATGTAGCCGTTAACTGTTCAAAACTCGGGATTGAGTATCTTACCCTTTATGCCTTTTCCACAGAAAACTGGCAGCGACCTAAAATAGAGGTTGAAACATTAATGAAATTATTAGTGTCTTCTTTAAAAAAAGAACTTCCGACACTAAACGAGAATAATATTAAGCTTAATGCCATTGGCAATATTGAATCACTTCCTTCCAGGGCGCTTAGAGAACTTAAAGAAGTAATGGCCAAAACAAGTCAGAATTCTACAATGACCCTCACTCTTGCCTTAAGTTACGGTTCAAGAGAAGAGATTAAGAATGCAGTTCAAAGTATAAGTGCCAAAGTTAAAAATAATATAATTTCTCCTGAAAATATTGATGAAACCATTATAAATAACCATCTTTACACGCGAAATTTACCAGACGTAGACTTGCTTATCCGCACCAGTGGTGAACACAGGATTAGCAATTTTTTGCTTTGGCAGATAGCGTATGCTGAATTATATTTTATTGATGTATTTTGGCCCGATTTTAATGAGCATCACTTGTTAGAGGCTATAAAGAATTACCAGCACAGAGAACGAAGATTTGGAAAAACTAGCGAACAACTCAACTAGCGATATGAACAAGTTCATATCACTTGAACTTCTGATTTTACTTTTACTACTCCTTTTTACTACTATCACTACTGCTCAGGAAACTCCCTATGGCAATGGTAAAAAATATATTCTTGGAGGAATTGAAGTTAAGGGCCTGCAAAGCTATAACGAGCAAACGGTTAAAACATTTACCGGACTTAGGGAGGGTCAGCCAATTACAGTTCCGGGGGATCAGATAAGTGCTGTAATCAAAAAGCTTTGGGACCTTGAATTGTTTAGTGATATTAAATTTTATATCTCCAACATTGAAGGTGAAACAGTCTACCTTGAACTTGATATAGTTGAAAGACCTACTTTGTCTAAGGTTACGATTTATGGGATTAAAAAGAAAAAAATAGATGATATAATTAAGGAAACAGACCTTAAAAAGGGAAAAAAGGTGACGGAGAGCTTTATTTCCAATACCAGAAATTATATTCAGAACAAGTACAAAAAGGATGGTTATTTAAATGCGAAAGTAACAATTGCCACAGCAATAGACACTTCAGATACCAATGCGGAAAGCATGGTGGTTAATATTAAAACCGGTGATAAGGTCAAGATTAAAAATATCACAATTGATGGTAATAAAATGCTCTCTGACAAGCTGCTTCGCAAATCACTGAAAAATACTAAAAAGCAACAATTTGGAAGGGTTTGGAAAAAATCAAAATATATTGAAGCGGATTATCAGGAGGATCTGGCCGCCATGGTTGATAAATACGCCGAGAAAGGTTATAGGGACGCCAGAGTACTCAAAGATTCCATTACCATAGTTAATGATAAGAAAATAAATATAGATATCAAAGTTGAGGAGGGTAATAAATACTACTTCGGAGATATTAATTTTATTGGAAATTCAGTGTATACCGATGGCCAGTTAAATAAGGTTTTGGGTATTAAAAAAGGGGACACATATAATGGTGTGCTTTTAAGAGAACGCATTGCAGATGATTCTAAACCGGATGCTGAAGATATTACTAACCTTTATCAAAATAACGGCTATTTATTCTCGCAGATAAACCCGGTTGAGGTATCTGCCCAGAACGATACAATAAATTTCGAGATCAGGATTATTGAAGGTAAAGAGACTTTTTTGAATCATGTCTATGTGGAAGGGAATGATAAAACAAATGATCATGTCATATTCAGGGAATTACGGACTCGTCCCGGACAGAAATACAGTAAGGATAATATTGTCAGGAGTGTAAGGGAATTGGGGCAACTTGGCTTTTTTGATGCCGAACAAATAAAACCTGATATTCTTAACCCGGATCCAAATGCCGGTACTGTTGATTTAAAGTATAGCCTTGTAGAATCAGGAGCGAGTCAGATTGAGCTGCAGGGAGGTTATGGCGGCGGCGGATTTATAGGTACCCTTGGTTTGTCTTTTAATAACTTTTCTATAAAAAATATATTTAATGGGAAAGCTTATACGCCGGTTCCCATGGGCGATGGGCAAACATTTGCTTTGCGCCTTCAGGCCAGTAGAACATTCAGGGTTTATAGTCTTAGTTTTTCGGAACCCTGGCTTGGAGGTAAGAGACCGGTAAGATTTAATTTTTCGGTTTCCAGGACGCAGCAATTTTTGGCCTCCTTTAACAGTTCAGGCAGGATTCAGGTAAATAAAGATCAGCAATTTTCTATTAGTGGCGCTTCAGTTGGGCTTGCTAAAAGGGTACAATGGCCTGATGACTTTTTCACTATATCTCATTCCCTGGGGTATCAGTTATATGATTTTAAAAACTATAATTCCGGTCTTTTTAATTTTGGTAATGGAAGCTCTAATTCTCTTGCCTACACTTTGGGAATATCCAGGAGTTCGGCAGGCCCGGGAAGAATATTTCCATTAACAGGTTCGATTTTTGAAGTAACCGCCAAGATGACCCCTCCCTATTCCCTTTTTAACAATACGGATTATGCGGCTTTGCAGGAAAGAAGCGATGAACTTGGTTTAATCTCCCAGGATCGCCCCTTAACTTCGGATGAGGTGAATGAGCTGCAGAGTATTGAGCAGGAAAGGTTTAAGTGGTTGGAGTATTTTAAAATAAAATTTAAAGGAGACTGGTATACGCGAGTAGTAGGGAAATTAGTACTGCGCACAAATGTTGAGTTTGGATTTCTCGGAAGTTATAACAGTGATGTGGGAAAGGTGCCTTTCGAAAGATATTTCATGGGAGGGGATGGCCTGGGAGGTAATTTTACTTTAGATGGCCGGGAGACTATTCAATTAAGGGGATATGAGAATAATTCCATTACACCACTTGATCCTATTACAGGACAACAGGAGGGTGGAATTGTGTTCAATAAATATTCTCTGGAACTTCGATATCCATTAACATTAAAGCCTTCTGCGTCTATTTATGCCTTAACTTTTTTAGAAGCAGGTAATAATTTCAACAATTTTCAGGAATATAATCCGTTTCTGTTAAAACGATCGGCCGGAGTGGGGGTCCGGATATTTATGCCGGCTTTTGGTCTGTTGGGAATTGACTTTGGTTACGGATTTGATGAGGATGGACGGCCACAATCTGCAGGCAATGGTCCAAGCGGATGGCAAACGCACTTTATTATAGGGCAACAATTCTAACCTGGGAAATATTTCCAATAATACTTTTAGGTAATCCACTCATTTTAAAATAATTAGTAATTTTGGCACGATATTTTCTATGTAATAAAACGAATTAAATGATGAAGACAAAAGTTCTTTTAGTAATTGTTGGTTTATTGCTTTGGTCTTACACGTTTGCGCAAAGAGGTGTTAGAATAGGTTATGTGGACATGGAGTATATACTCGAAAATGTTGAAGAATACCGTGATGCCAGTGAACAATTGGAAAACAAAGTCCAAAGATGGAAAGTAGAAATTGAGCAGAAACAAAGTGAAGTGGATCAAATGAAGAAGGATTTGATGGCTGAAAAAGTGTTATTGACCAATGAACTTATCCTGGAAAGAGAAGAAGAAATTCAGATTCTGGAAAAGGAAATGCTGGAATATCAGCAAAACCGATTTGGACCCAAAGGTGATTTGGTTCTGCAAAAGCAGCGATTAATACAGCCTATACAGGATCAGGTTTTTAATGAAGTGCAAAAAATAGGTGCAAATAAAAAGTACGATTTTATTTTTGATAAATCTGCGGATGTCGTAATGTTGTACTCCGAAAAAAGGCACGATATTAGCGAGTTAGTGCTGAGAGGTATTGCAAGGACCAGGAAGGTAAGCAAACCAAAGGCCAAAGCAAACACTAAAAGCCAGTTGGACACCTTTGAAGGGGAGCCGGAAGAAGAGGAAATAAGTGATGCATTACTCGAGAGGCAGGCAATGGCAAAGCAGGCGGAGGAAACAAGAATAAAAACAGCTGAAGAGCGCAGGGAAGAGCAACTTAAAATAAGAGAAGAGCGCAAAAAGGCATATGAGGAAAGAAGAAACAAATTATTAGAAGAGCGGGAAGCAAAGAGAAAGGAAAAAGAAGAGGAAAGAAAACAAATAATTGAAAATAACGAAAGCACTAAAAACTAAATCTCGAAATTTAATTAAATTAACACTCAAATAGTAAATTCAAAAATCATGAAACAGTTTAAAAAAGTAGCAATAACCATAATATTATTAGTAGCCGCTACTAGTTTTGTAAATGCACAAAGTAAGATTGCACACATCAACGTAACCGAATTATTGGGCGAGATGCCTGAAATGAAAGCTGCACAGGCAGAGCTGAAAAAGCTACAGGAAACATACAGGGCAGATATTGAGAGTTCTATGACGGAGCTAAAAAATAAATATACTCAGTATTCTAATGAAGCTACCACAAAATCTGAAGAAGAGAATCAAAAAAGAGCTCAGGAACTTCAGGGTTTTGAAAAAAATATTGGAGAAGCACAACAAGCCGCACAACAGGAATTAGCTAAAAAGCAGGCAGAATTGTTTGAGCCAATTTCTATAAAAGCAAAAGCAGCCATAGAAAAAGTAGCTGCGGCACAAGGATATGATTACGTGATAGATGCTACTCAGGGAGGCGGTTTAATTGTTGCAAACGGCAAAGATCTATTGGCAGAAGTAAAACAGGAATTAGGATTTTAATTTTTTGTTGAATTCAACTTATATTAAAACCGTCCTTTTAAGGACGGTTTTTTTTTGCTTTTTTAAATAAACATGAATTCAATTCTTTTACCTTCACTGTTCTAATAACCTGGTGAGTACTGAAACCTTGTTTTAGGATTTTCTAACTTTGTTGCATAAAAATTATTTACCGTAAATCGCATTTTATATGAATGCACAACCCATAGGTGTTTTTGATTCGGGAGTAGGTGGCACTTCCATTTGGAAGGAAATACATGCTCTATTGCCCCATGAGCATACGATTTATCTGGCAGACAGTAAGAATGCACCCTATGGTCAAAAATCCAGTGAAGAAATAATTGCCTTGAGTATAAAAAATACAGAACTTTTACTGGCCAGGGGTTGTAAACTTATTGTAGTTGCCTGCAATACAGCAACGACCAACGCAATAGCTTATTTAAGAGAGAAGTACGATGTCCCTTTTATAGGTATTGAACCGGCTATTAAGCCGGCGGCTTTGAATTCCGGAACAGGAACGGTGGGGGTATTGGCTACCAAAGGGACTTTAAGCAGCAGTCTCTTTTTAAAAACTTCAAAAGATCATGCTGGTGAAATAACCATAGTTGAACAGGATGGTTTTGGACTTGTTCCATTAATTGAAGCGGGAAAAATTAATTCAAATGAGACCCGACAATTATTAACCCACTATATAGAGCCAATGCTCAAAGCAAATATGGATCATATTGTTTTGGGGTGTACGCATTATCCCTATTTAATTCCGGTTTTAAGGGAATTATTGCCACCTCATGTTAATATAATAGATTGTGGTGCTGCAGTTGCCAAACAAACCCTGGCCGTTCTTAAAAAGAACAATCTGCAAAATACCGCAAAAACTTCCGGCCTGCTTCGGTTTTATACAAATAAGGACACAAAGATCTTAACTTCTTTTCTGGAAGATATTGATGGATTAAAGCAAATCGAATATCTCAATTTTTGAGATTACCGTCGGCCACAATAGGGATATTTTCCGAAAGAGGTTCAGGATATACTATGGTCATAAATGAAATTTTATTTTTTCCTGGATTATCTCCTTTGGTAGGTGAGGTAGGTAAAATTGAATTTATGTCTTTCGTCACTTGAATGAAATTCTTCCTGGGTAAGTTTCCATATTCTTTCATCTATCTTGGGAAAAAAGGTGTCAGCTTCAAAGGACTCATGGACCCGGGTAATTTCTAAAATATCGGCATAAGGCATTCCCAAATCATAAATTTCTCCCCCTCCTATAATATAGGTTAGAGTATCATCCTGTATTAGTTTCAAAGCTTCACCCATAGAATGCACAACAATACAGTTGGGCAAATCCAGTTTATAATTGTAATCTCTGGTAATAACTATATGCGTGCGATTTGGCAGTGGTTTTGGAAAACTTTCAAATGTTTTTCTGCCCATTATAATTTTATGACCTGTAGTTAAAAGCTTGAATCGCTTAAAATCATCAGGAAGGTGCCAGAGAAGATCATTATCCTTTCCCAGAGAATTATTCTTTCCAATTGCAGCTATCATTACAATTTTGCCCACTATTCTTTTTTTTTATAATTGGTCATGGGAAAATCGGTATCAATTTCTTTTTGCAGTTCTTTTATCCGCTCCCTTTGTTTTTTGACTAATTTTTCGCGTTGTCCGCGTTCCCAGTCAGTTCCCATAAACTTTTGAGTAAAAAAGACATTCACAATGTGAAGAGTAAGTAGGAATGCCCAGAATATAATAACCCATATGAACCAATTATATTCCTCGCCGTATTTTAGAATCTTATTGATCATAATCAGAAAGATACTTCCTATCAGAAATAGCACAAAATGAACATAGAGGTTTTTTTTCTGCTTAATTCGCTTCTGTGCATACTCTAGTTGTTCATGCTGTTCTTTGTCAACAATAGAATCACTTTTGTCCTTGGAAAACATCCTATTTGTTATCTTTAGATACAAAGATACAGTATATGAAAAATTACAATAAGAATCAATGACCCAA
>JAHEBI010000036.1 GCA_024642325.1 Eudoraea sp.
AAACGAAACGGGATTAAATCCATCTACTTTGATTTTATTCGAAAAAGAAACTGTACTTCCTTTTAGGTAAACCTTTTCTATCCCTGTAAGTGGTATGGCTTCCCCACTTCCTACATCCGTATAGCTGGCTGTTAAGACTAAGACGTTAGCCCCGGGCGAAGGTTTTGGTATTATTGCACCTTTGGAGGGAAGTGATTTTTTTGTCGTTTTGCTTTCCCCTAAGGATTGGATATACATTATAATTTGCCTGGCTTCCTCACTCTTGATGTTGGGGTGAGCCGGCATCGTTACCTCTCCCCAGACGCCATTACCTCCTGATTTTATTTTTTCCTGCAAATAGCTTACTATATTTTCATCATCTTTATATTTTTCAGCAATCTGGGAATACATTGGCCCAATCGAGGTTTCACTTTCCTTATGACATGCTCTGCAATCCATAGATAATGTAAGGGCTTTACCGGCGACGGCAGCAGATACTTCCTGGTGTCCCAAAGAAAGATTAACTTCATCCATACCTTCCATATAGTCTACGGAGACAAATATATTTTCTTCATTAATATCCCCATTGGCATCCGGATCATTTACGGAAACGTTGTATGTGACAGGTACGCCCGGAATAAAGAATGAGGAATTCCCGCCATTGAGATCAATAGTCACAACAGGCCTGGAATTTCCTGCAACCACTGTTATCGTCTCACTGGTGGCTGAAGCATTTTTATCATCCTTCACCTCAACAGAAACCATATATTCTCCGGCTTTGTCATAGACATATTCAACTGAAGGTTCTGTTGATTCCATGGTTGTTCCATCTCCAAGATTCCATAAATAACTTACCTGATCTTTCTCTCTATCAGTAGCCACAACTTCGGCCGTAATGCGCAATGGCAAACTTCCGGAGGTCTTATCCACTATCATGTGGTCTATTAATGGTGGTCTGTTTCCGCCATTGTAATCTATATAGCTCAATCCGGAATTATCATTTTTTTGGAACCACCCGCTTCCGTATTCAAGAAGATATACTCTGCCGTCGGGACCTACTTCCATATCTATCAGGTTATTCAATATAATATCCGAGGCAAAAGGCTCCATTTTATTGAATGTCCCGTCTTCAAAAAGGCTTACCGCTTTCATCCAGCCCCTCATCCAATCAAATATTATCACCTTTTCATTATAGTATTCTGGCAAAGCACCAGGGCCATTGTAAAGGTCTGAATAATACACCGGACCTGCCATTGCATTTCTACTTCCGGTACCTACCTGAGGAAAATCTGAAGACTCTATATAAGGGTAAAATACATAGGCCGGCCTGGCTTTGGGGAGTTCTTTTAATCCCGTATTATTTCTAGAATTATTAACAGGTTTTTCAGGATCAAATATAGCTCCGGCCACCCCTGTTTCGTAGTTGTATTCCAAATAGGGTTTATTATCCGCTATAAAAAGTGGCCAACCGAAGTTACCTGCTTCCCGGGCCTGGTTCATTTCATCATAACCCCTGGGGCCTCTGGTTAAAAGGCTGTCTTCCCTGGCATCAGGGCCAACATCGCCCCAGTACAAGTAACCTTTTTTAGGATCCACCGAAATTCTATAAGGGTTTCTATGGCCCATAGTATAAATCTCAGGTCTTGTTTTTTCCATTCCTACCGGGAATAAATTTCCCTTTGGGATATCATAAGAGCCATCTTCATTGACTTTTATCCGCAAGATTTTTCCTCTTAGGTCATTGGTATTTCCGGAAGACCTGCGGGCATCATACTGTTCATGACCGGGTAAATCATTCAAGGGTGCATAACCACTATTTACGTATTTCTGACCTTTTTCATTAAAGGGAGTAGAATTATCCCCGGTTGACAAATACAATAAACCACCTGGTCCAAAAGCTATAGATCCTCCTGTATGGCAGCATATTTCCCGCTGGCTGTCCACGTCCATAATTTTTTGTTCAGAATCCATGTCAAAAACTCCGTCTCTGAACTTAAAGCGGGACAATCTGTTTACAGACTCATTCCCTGTTGGTGCGTAATAAATGTAAATCCAATTGTTTTTGGCATAATCCGGATCTTTTTGTAATCCCATAAGCCCTTCTTCTGCATTCACATCAGTGTTTTGCAATGTTTTGTGATAGACATCCAGTAATGCGACTTGTTTAAGTTCTTTGGTATCTGCTTTATAGAGCATAATTTCACCTCTTCGCTGTCCAATCAGAACATCATTATTAGGTAAAATGGTCATTTCTGTAGGTTCAAAAAACTCACCTCCTCCAACAAGGGAAACTTTGGAAAATCTATCTATGTCCGGGGGAATCTGCGAACTCACTTTAGAATAGTCGAGTTTTAAATTCTCTCCTATTGCGTACTGTATACCCCCTAACAAATGTTTTAAATACAGTTCTTCAACAAAGGATTCAGAGGTATGACCGAGTGCAGTATAAAAGGCCCTGCCCCCGTCGTATTCGTGATACCAGCTCATCGGGTGATAGGATCCATTAGTGCCTCCTTCATAGGTACTTTCGTCAATGGTCATGAGCACGTTTAAATCCGGGTTTATTTTCTTGAAATTATACATTTCGTCCGTCCGGTGCCAGACCGAATCCGTGAAGAAATTGCTTGCTCCAAAATTTCTATCTTTTATGATAAAATCAGCTTCAGGGGTACCACGTGGATGTCCATTAAAATAAGCGCCGACCAATTTCCCATACCAATTCCAATCATATTCTGTATCAGTAGCCGCATGCACCCCAACAAAACCGCCTCCAGCCTGAATATAACGTTCAAAACCTGCTTCCTGTTTATGGTTTAAAATATCCCCAGTGGTACTCATAAATATAATGGCAGCATATTGCTGTAAAGAGTCCTCTTCAAAAATGGCTGCATTTTTGGTGGTATCCACCTCAAAGTTATTTTGGGTCCCTAGTTTTTGGATGGCAGCTATCCCGTCGGGAATAGAAGCATGCTTGAAACCCATAGTTTTAGAGAATACCAGTACCTTAGGGTTTCCTTCTCTTTTTTTAGAACTACATCCAATAATTAAAAGGCAACAAAAGACTATTGCCAGTAGGGAAATATTTTTCATCGTATTATAAATAATAATTTATTTTAAATTTTGTGCAAGCGGTAAATATAAGAATAGTTGATGTTAATTTTTCTAAAATAGAATATTCATAGCTAACTAATCCATTTTAATTTGCGTAAACTAATAAGGCGTCACCGGAAATCTATTTTAAAAACACTAAAGTCTAGTGACCCTGGATTTCCAAAAAATAGACTACTTTTAAAGCTGTCTTCCTTATTATTTTTACTTTTAGAGGTAAATTTCTGCTTTCTATATGTACATTTTCTTAAAAAACTCTTCTATTCTGGTTCTTTCCCTTTTTGTGCTTACGAGCTGTCGTGAGAACCCGAAGGAAATGGTGGATCTTATCATTCAGAGCGGGAATATCATTAATTTGGAAACCGGTAAAATTGAACAAAAGGATATTTATATTTCCAATGGGCGAATCAAATATTTGGGCTACTCTGAGGAATCCCTTCCTTATTATAGTAATAAGGTCAAAGATGCGCAAAACAAATATATTCTTCCAGGGTTTTGGGACAACCATGTACATTTCAGAGGTGGTGACAGCCTTATTGCCAGCAACAAAAACTTTTTGAAACTGTTTATCGCCAACGGAATAACTACTGTCAGAGACGCCGGAGGCGATCTGACCCCAAGTGTTATGCAATGGAGAAAGGCTATTTCTGAAGAAACCCTGTTAGGCCCGGAAATTTATACATCAGGCCCAAAAATTGATGGCCTCAACGCCACATGGGCCGGTTCTCTGGAAGTTGAAAACGATTTGGAAATTAAAAAGGCTTTGGATTCCCTGATAGCTTTAAAAACCGACTTTATTAAATTATATGACAGTAAGATAAGTGGTGAGTTATATCTGAAAACTATAAAAGAAGCCGAAAGTAGGGGATTGCTAACGTCGGGTCATATGCCTTTTACGGTAAAATTAGATGAAACCATGGATGCCGGGATAGATGCCATAGAACATCTGTATTACGTGATGAAGGGCTGTTCCTCCCTGGAAACGAAAATCACAAAACAACTTCAGGATAACCAAATTGGGTTTTGGGAGGCCATGCCTTTATTAAAAGAAAGTTATGATAACAACATTGCACAAAGGACATTTATGTCTTTAAAAACCAACCACATATTTGTAGTGCCAACTCTTCATATAGGAGGTGTTCTAAGTCATTTAGATGAAGTAAACCACAAGCATGATTCCTATTTAAAGTATTTGGATGATGCTTTTATTAAAACCTATGAAGGTAGAATTAACAGCGCAGTTAAGGCCACTGAAGAAAGTAAAAGGGAAAGGAAAGAGTTAGATGTTTTTTTTGGAAAATTGACCAATTCGCTGAATTCAGCTGGTGTGGGTCTTCTTGCAGGATCAGATTGCGGTGCGTATAATTCATACGTTTACCCTGGAATTTCATTGCACAAAGAACTGGAAGCTATGGTTGTGGCAGGCATTTCTCCAATAGAAGCACTCCGTACCTCGGCATATAACGGATCTAAATTCTTAAAAAAAGATGATGACTATGGTTCCGTGACTGAAGGTAAAATTTCAGACCTCGTGATATTGGCTGAAAACCCACTTGACAATATCTCAAATACCCAAAAAATTGATTTTGTCATAAAAAGGGGGGCTATTTTTAGCTCCAAAGAGTTGTTAGTACTTTTAAAAGAAGTTGAAATTGAAAAAAACCTCAACCCATGAAAAAAATATTTATTACAAGTGCAATTTTGATCTTTGTTTCATGTAATCAGGCACAGGAAAAGATTAGTGACTCGGCTGTTTTAATCAATAATGTTACGATAATTGATGTAACTACAGGGGAACTTTTGCCTGACAGGCAAATGGTAATCGACTCGGGAAAAATAAAAAAAATTGCAGCCGCTATAGAAAATGAAAAAAATTATCAATTTGTTATTGACGGGCAGGGAAAATATGCCATACCTGGCCTCGCAGAAATGCACGCGCATATTCCTTCACCGCCAACGTCTGAAGAACGCACAGAAGAAACCCTTTTTCTATATCTGTCAAACGGTATCACAACCATTAGGGGAATGTTGGGTCATCCTTCTCATTTAGCGCTACGAAAAGAAGCGGAACAGGGCAAACTACTCAGCCCAAGAATATTTACATCCAGCCCTTCATTCAATGGGAATTCAGTTACATCAGCTGAAGAAGCCAGAGAGAAGGTTATAACCTACAAAAATGATGGGTATGATTTTTTAAAAATTCACCCCGGAGTAGAACGAACGGTGTTTGACGAATTAGTTAAAACTGCAAATAAAGAGGGGATAACATTCTCCGGTCATGTGCCGGTGGATGTAGGTATTGAACACGCTCTGGAAAGCCGCTATGCCTCTATAGACCATATAGATGGTTTTCTGGAAGGCCTGGTACCAATTTCAGAAAATGTTAATCCAAATGACAATGGATTTTTTGGATACAATTTTACAACCCTGGCTGATACTACAAAAATAGATGAACTCGTTGCACTTTCTAAAAAGAACAAGGTCTGGATAGTGCCTACACAAAGTCTGTTTGAAAGGTGGTTTTCACCAATTAATGGTGAGACCCTTCTTCAACAGCCCGAGATGAAATACATGCCGGCTTCAACCCTTGCAGACTGGAAAAAACGCAAAGAAACTTCCACAGGTCCGGGCACAAATTTTGACGAAACCCAATGGGAAGCTTTTATTGATATCAGAAGAAAATTAATTTATGCTCTGAATAAAAATGGCCATGGCCTGCTTTTAGGTTCAGATGCCCCTCAATTATTTAATGTTCCTGGCTTTTCAATCCACCATGAAATAGAGGGAATGTCGGTATCAGGATTATCTCCGCTTGAAATAATTCAGACCGGGACTGTTAACCCTGCAATCTTTTTTGGTATGGAATCCGTTTTTGGCCAGTTGAAGGTAGGAATGGCTGCTGATATACTGCTGGTCAATTCAAATCCCCTAGAGGACATTAAAGCTTTAAAGGATGTATCGGGAGTAATGGTTGGTGGGATATGGATAAGCAAAGAAGATATTGATCAGAAACTCCAATCTATTGCAAAAAATGCTTCAGCCAACTAACCAAAGTGAAGTTATAGGTTCCGTCAGTTTCCCTGTAATAATTTTAATGCTATTTTTGCCTTAAGCCTTTACTTCATATTAAGCCAGCGTGTTATCGTTATTAATAACTGCAGAGGTAACAGGTATAATAATAATGTCCAAATTACCCAAGGAATATCAGTTTCTAGACCTGTCAGACTATGGCAGGCCCATTGCACGAATCATCGCAAATTCTTTAAAAAATACGACTCTCACACCTATCCATCTCACTTTTGGATTTGTGATTTCCGGTCTTCTGGCAATCCTGTGTATCCTGAATCACTATTACTGGGCTGCCGCTTTCTTTCTGATATTAAAATCAATTCTGGACGCTGCAGATGGAGAATTAGCCCGGGTTAAAAATCAGCCCTCCTATACAGGTAGGTATTTAGATTCTGTTTCGGATATTATTCTTAATCTTCTGATCATGGTAACTATCTGGTATGTTACTGACGGGTCAATATGGTATACTCTCCTGGCTTTTATTGGTATTCAGTTGCAGGGAACCCTTTATAATTACTACTATGCCATTTTAAGAAAGAAATACAATGGAGATACCACAAGTCGTGTTTTTGAGCATAAAGCCCCAATAGCTATGAAAGGTGAAAACCAGCGCACGGTTAATTTCCTTTTCGGGCTATATAATATCTTCTATGGATTATTTGACTGGGTTATTTATGGATTGGACAGCAGGGCTGCAGAGAGTCAAAATTTTCCCAACTGGTTTATGACAGCTGTTTCTACTTTTGGACTTGGATTTCAGCTTTTAATTATAGGCGCAATGCTTATGTGTAATCTGGATTCTTATATCGTTCCTTTCTTTATTGGCTATTCCATTTTTATTTTATTATTTATTGCTATTCGAAGGAGTTTAAATCGGTAATTATCTTTATTTTTCAATACTAATTTCTATTTAAGACCACCGGAAATGAAAAAGCTGTTTATCTTATTTTTTTTACTGCTAAGTACCGCAGTGAAGAGTCAGACTCTCTTAATTCCTGATAAGGTATTTGATGGGGAAACGTTATTTACCAATTGGATTGTCATAGTAAATGGCAATCGGATTGATTATGCCGGACCCTTTGATAAAAATGCTGTTAAAAGTGTAAAAGATACCATTTTGTTAAAGGGGATGACACTTTTACCGGGAATTATTGAAGGCCATTCACATTTGCTGCTTCATCCTTATAATGAAACCAGCTGGAATGATCAGGTGCTTAAGGAATCACCAGCAGAAAGGGCAATAAGGGCTACTGTTCATGCCAGGAGATCACTTTGGGCAGGAATTACAACTATGCGCGACCTTGGTGCAGAAGGAGCGGGTTATACCGATGTATATCTTAAAAAAACTATTGATGAAGGCATTATTCCGGGGCCCCGATTACTGGTAGCAGGTCCTGCAATAGTAGCTACTGGAGCTTATGGACCCAAAGGTTTCCATGACGGAGTAATTGTCCCTCTTGGAGCTGAAACTGTTAGTGGACCGGAACAAGCCATCCAAACTGTACGCAGGCAGATTGGTAACGGATCCGACTTTATTAAAGTATATGCGGATTACAGATGGAGAACTGGCGAGGCAGCTCAGCCTACCTTTTTGCAAAATGAACTCGAGGTCATGGTAGCCACTGCTCAAAGTACAGGCAGGTATGTAGTAGCGCATGCAAGCACTCCGGAAGGAATGCGCAGGGCGGTACTCGCGGGCGTGGAAACCATAGAACACGGGGATTCTGGAACCCTGAAGGAATTTAATTTGATGAAAGAAAAAGGCGTTGCATTTTGCCCTACCCTGGCTGCGGGTGAAGCCGTTGAGCAATATGGCGGGTGGCTTAAAGGAAAAGAGCCTGTTCCTGAAAGGATTTTACAAAAAAAGGCTTCATTTGAACAGGCACTTCAATCCGGGGTCGAGATCATTTTTGGTGGCGATGTGGGGGTATTTAGTCATGGAGAAAATTATAGGGAAATGGACTTGATGGTTGAATACGGGATGACTCCTCTGGCTGTGCTGAAGGCTGCAACTTCCATCAATGCCAGGGTATTTCACCTTGACCAACTTGGCCATATCAAAAAAGGCTTCCTGGCGGATATTATTGCTGTTTCGGGCAATCCCACAGAGGATATTAAACAGCTAAGAGTAGTGCATTTTGTAATGAAAGACGGTAAGGTATATAAAAACGAATAACAGATTAATTTCAGGTTTAACCCCAATCTTTAATGGATTGCAGGAGTTAAGTTATAGTTGCGACCATGGTAATTTAAACCACCAAGGAAAAAGTTGATCATTAATGCCGTCTTTTATTTCATAAGCAATATCCTGTATTGAGCACTATGAGTCTGCCTAAAAGTGAAAATCTGATAAAAGTTAGTTAAATGAATTTTTCCTGATAGCGTCTATTTCCTCAAATGAAAATATATTTTGCTTCCATAAATCCATGTATTGATCGGTTAAAGAGCAGTTAAACAATAAGGCATCATCGGTATTTATCGTTATTTTAATACCATGATCATACAACTTTCTGATAGGATGTTCTTTTAAGTTTTTTACAGATCCCATATAAATATTACCAATAGGGCAAATATTTAGTTGAATATTATTTTGAAGGATCATATCCATCGTTTTTTTGGAATCTGCTGCTTTTATACCATGCTGTATTACATCTGGTTGCAGCAATTTAATGGTCTCCTCAATGGTATCGCAAGGTGAAAACTCTCCAATATGTGCTTTTGTCTTTAGTTTTTTTTGTCTGGCATATTCAAACAAACTTTTAAAACGAGATACATCACTGTTAGCCTCCTTGCCATAAATGTCAATTCCGGAAAAAACGCCACTATTAATACATATTAAACCATTGAGGTATAAATTTTCTAATTTGTAGTGTTTGTTTATCCCTATATCCGGTCGAAAATCAATTTCCGCCTTAAACTTCTGCTTCAATTTATCTATTTCTTCAATAAATTTTTCTATCGAATAATCAAAAAACCTTACCAAATCGATATCCACACTTGCTTCCAAATACCGGACATTGTCATCAATACTGTTCTTAAGCGACATTTCCATAAAATAAATGACGTCTTCTTTGGTTTGCATAATGCTGTTGACTTTATTTTCAATAAAATTTATCAAACCATCCAATCCATCATAATTTTGCGGAAGAACAAAGTTCGCATTGGCGTACTTTTTATGTAATGACTTAATACTGCCCCCTAGATGAAGATGATTATGAACATCCCCTTTGGGCATTTTCTGAAATATTTCTCTTATGTTTTTCAAAAGTGTATCAGATATAGTTGTTTACGTCTTCTATGTTCAATTCTTCTTTTGGCCTAAATTTACATCATTCCTCCTTCCCCATGTCCTGGCTAAATATACGTTAATATTATTTCCATCAATTAGAGCGGATTGAATTTTGACTTTTTCTGTATGACGATATTTAACGTCGATTGTTTATGGAGTTGATCAGCAACTGCAATCGCCTTAACAAGTTTTTAAGAATTAAAGCTCAACTTTTTGGTATATTTAGAAACTTAATTAAGAGCCATTTTTTAATGGAAAAACGGTTATTCATAAATTTTATGGTATTGGCTTAACCAGTATAAATACGAAAATAACTGTTCGGAAATCAATCTTAAAACAATAGAAAGCATGAAAAAAACTATCTGGATACTGGTATTTGCAATAACCTGGGGTTGCAAGCAAGAAAAAACTGAAACAGAACCAAATATTACAGAAACTTTAAAGACCTATACCATTAAGCAAATGATGGACAATGAAAATGTCTTTGGGGGTAGTTTTTCGCCAGATAAATCGAAGTTATTGGTGTCCAGTAACCGTTCCGGGATATACAATATGTATACCGTCGCATCTTCAGGTGGGGAATTTATTCCCGTAACGGCTTCCGATAGTTCTTCTGTATTTTCCATTTCATATTTTCCGGAAGACGAGCGAATGTTATTTAGGATGGATAATAACGGGGATGAAATTTATCATATCTTTTTAAGAGATTCAGACGGATCGCACAAAGATCTAACACCTTTTGAAGGCGCCAGGACTAGTTTTTATGGATGGGCTGAGGATGATAAAAGTTTTTTCTTTACCTCCAACCAAAGAGACAAAAGATATATGGATTTATACGAGATGGATTTGGTGAGCTACACCCCTACCCTCATTTACCAAAATAATGAAGGATACAATGTAGGCGGAATCTCGAACAACAAACAGTACCTGCCACTTAGCAAATCTATTAACACTAATGACAGTGATTTGTTCCTCTATAGTTTTAAGGATAAATCTATGACTAAAATAAACCTCAAACAAAGCGCTAACAGCAGTGAAGACTTCTCAGAAGATGATTCCGCTTTATATTATACAACAGATGATGGTGCCGAATTTTCGTACCTGATGAAATACAATATTTCAGATGGAACGCGTGAAAAGGTTATGGAGCGCGACTGGGACATTATGGGCAGTGGTTTTACTGAAAATGGCACTTATCAGGTGACATACATTAACGAAGATGCCAAGAATGTTATCGAAGTGAAAGATGTAGCCTCAGGTGAAAATATTGAACTTCCAAAATTTGACCACGCCAGCATTACAAATGTCGGCTTTTCAAAAGATGAGAAGACCATGAGCTTTTATGCAGAAGGCTCAAATACTCCTTCCAACCTATTTGTTTATGATTTGGAAACCAAAATGCAAAATCAGATTACAGATGTTCTAAATAGTGAGATAGAGGGGGATCATTTGGTTACCGCAGAAGTTATTCGGTTTAATTCTTTTGATGGTGTTGAAATCCCGGCCATCTATTACAAACCCCATCAGGCTGCAAAAGAAAACAAGGTACCTGCTTTGGTATGGGTGCATGGCGGACCAGGAGGTCAATCCAGACAAAATTTCAGTTCCTTTATTCAATATCTGGTAAATCACGGATATGCCATTTTAGCTGTAAATAACAGAGGAAGTAGCGGTTATGGTAAAACTTTTTATCAGATGGATGACCTAAATCATGGCGATAAGGATCTTAAAGATTGTGTAGAGGGAAAAAACTGGCTAGCGCAACAAGCAGAAATTGATCCGGAAAAGATTGGAATTATTGGTGGTTCATATGGGGGGTATATGACCATGGCAGCACTTA
>JAHEBI010000037.1 GCA_024642325.1 Eudoraea sp.
CTAAAACAAGAAGTGGTAAGATCATGAGGCGCATTTTGCGCAAAATTGCCTCCAAAGACACTGAAAACCTCGGAGATATCAGCACATTATTAAACCCGGAAGTGGTAAAAGATATTATGGATAATGCGTTATAAGTTTTGATTGCCAATTTAGAAAAGAACCATCCAGCAATAATAAACCGCAAACAGTGACAGGAATATTATTCCTGCAAAGGTAAGCACCTGTAACCCCTTGCCCGGATGAAAACTTTTGGGAAGATCATGGCTCATTACGTTTTTCAGATTCATATAACCCACGATCGGAGCTAAAACAAAAGAGACAAAAGTTGCCAATGCTACCAGGGTGCCCATATTTGCTCCAAAAGCCGTAATTACGATAAAATTGACCAGCGCCAGAAGTATAACCCCGGAGGCGTAGTACTTTCTGCCTGAAAAATCTTTATGCTTTGGCGTAAGTAGACCAATAATGTCAACACTTACCCTTGATATGGCATCATGGGCAGTCATGCAGGTGCTAAACATGGTGGCAAAGGCAGAAACGGCAATAAAGATATATGCCCAGTCACCAATATGTGTGGTAAACAATTGCACCACCTGATCTGCAAAAGTGGTGGCATTGCCACTCAATTCGGTATTTGTACCATAAAGGGTCATCCATCCGATGATTAAAAAGAATATGGCGAGTATCGCGGTCATCATATACCCATAGTTGAACTCCTGCAGTGCCTCTTTTAAGGAGGGTTTGTATTTATTTAACTTGTATTTTTCCAGACTCCAGAGACTGATCCAGCTCGAAGCTTCAACGGCTGTGGGCATCCATCCAATTAACCCAATTAAAAACAAGATACCTACCTCATTAAATATGGAAGGTCTTACAAAGCCAGGTACCCCTTCCACCTGTCCTTTATAAATCACTAATAAGGTGGTTACGAGTAAGGCCACAAATAAAATTGAGATGACAAATTTCAAAGAAGTTTCCAGAAACCGGTAGCGACCAATGATTAACAGGGTACTAATAAATGCAAACAACCCGAGTGCAACCATGGTTACAGAAAGTTCCGGCACATTAAAAAGGTTAATGAACAATCCGGCAGTAACCACATAAAGTGCCGCCAGGATCGTAAAGGTGGTTACCAGGGTAATAAAAGCATAAAGCCATAAATAACCCTTACCCCTGTTGAGATAGCCCTCTATAAGTGTTTTATTGGTAACATTGGTGTAGCGGATCCCGAATTCAAAGAATGGGTATTTCAGAATATTTGCCAGGATAATAGGTATGACCATAACCCAGCCGTATTGCGCCCCTGCTTTGGTTGATAATACCAGGTGAGAAGTGCCAATAGCCATACTCGCGAACAAAAGTCCGGGGCCAAGGTTTTTAAGCAAGGTTTTTAACTTAGACATGTATGGGTTGGTTAACTTCGAGTGACTAAAATAGGTTTTTTTTGCACAAAAAATGGAAACTCTATTTTATCTCAATTTTTTCACCATAAAACCGGGGTTGCGTATTTAGAAGCAGATCGATAAAAACTTTTACTCTTGCAAAATATTCCCGAAACTGAACCTTAACACCTTGTTGCCCCGAAATCCCCTCGGCATTAAATCCTATGGCCTTAAGGCCTTTTTTCTCGGCCAGGTAAATAGCGCGTTCATTGTGGAATTTTTGAGAGATTACGGTAACACTATCAAGGCCAAATATATATTTTGCCCTTACCATAGAATCCAAAGTGCGAAAACCCGCATAATCAAGAAATATTTTTTCATCCGGGATACCTCCTTTTACCAGGTCTTTTTTAATGGTAGTGGGTTCATTATAGTAAATGCTTCCATTGTCTCCACTAACTAAAACAAACTCTATTTTTCCGGCTTTAAAAAGTTCTATGGTCGCATTAATGCGATGGGCGTAATATGGATTTACACCACCTTCCACCTGCATTCTTGAGGTTCCAAGTACCAGGCCAACTTTGTTTTTAGGAATAAGAATGGGATCGGTAAAAGTTTTGCCCTGCGCGGAGAATTCAATAGTAAAATTTGAAATCACCACTACCAATATGGATAAAAGCAGCGCAAGGGCCACTAAAAAACGATATTTCCTCTTAATAGTTATTTTCATTTCAATTTTAAAGGTAAGGAAACGGCTGCTTTCTTTTGAGGGGGATTATCAAAAACAAAAAAAATAATTCAGCCCAATAATTTGGATTTTATAAGTCCGGTAGGTTGTTTTTAATGCCAAAGCTTTACCAGAAGGTTAACATTTTCACATTCAATTTCTAAATACCTGGATTTTTACGTAATTCGCATAAATAAATTCAACTATGACCATATTTATAGACATGGACGAGGTGATAGCCGACACCTACCGGGCACATATAACTCTGTATAATAAGGAGTTCAGGGAAAACCTTACCGAAGATGATTGCCTGGGAGGTGAAGTTTGGCAAAGTGTCCCTGAACATAGAAGGAGCCATATTCACCAGCATTGTTATCAAGTAGGATTTTTCCGCTCTCTGCCTCCAATTGAAGGAAGTATAGAGGTGATTAAGGATTTAACCAAAACATACGATGTGTTTATTGCCTCGGCAGCCATGCAATTTCCTAATTCATTAATAGAAAAACATTATTGGCTGGATGAGCACTTTCCTTTTATTGATTGGAAAAGGCGCATATTATGCGGGGATAAACACATACTAAGGGGAGATATCCTTATTGATGACAGGAAATACAACCTGGAAAGTTTTCAGGGGCGGTCCATACTGTTTAGCTCTCCACATAACATCCATACAAATGGGTTTGAAAGGGTAAATTCCTGGGAGGAAGTGCGTCAAAAACTATTGTAATATTAGCAGATGTTATTTATGAAAAAAGTTATAGCCTGATAATTTGTCAAATTCTGATGTAATCACATTGCCAGAATAGCCGCGCGATTAACTTTTTTGGATTCTATTTTTAAATACTGCCCCTTATTTACCCAACAAAATAAATTACCATTCCCAGCCAAATGCCAGTTTCCAGTAATAATCCGAATCGCTGGCTCCGGCCGTGGGCTGGTTATCATAGTTTAAGGTGATCCCGGTTTTTACATAGAAGTCAAGTGGCAGGTCATATTTCAAATCAAAATTCCAGTCCACACGCCAGCGACCACTTTCACTTAAGCTGGGATATGTTATTAAACGGGTAATTACACTTAGATCTTTCATGTCAAACATATTGAGTTCTGTCCCTATTATGCCTTCGACACTTGACCTGTCCTGAGCGTCACTTGAAAATCGTTCATTGTTGTAAGACAGGCCTGTTAAAACCCCCCAATACATTTTATTGGTATTCACAAAGTATTTTCCAACACCCATGGAAACAATAGTTCTTAAATCTAAAAGCTGTTCTGTATTGGAAAGCAGGGATACCTGAGGTGATAAATACCAGTCTTTTGGAAGAAAATAATTGAAAACAAATGAGGCATCCTCTCGTCTGATATTGGCAGCATTGTCCTGAGTGGAACGAAGAATATTGGCATTGATCAATGCCGACCATTTATCCTCAGTGTATTTTATGTTTGCGCCGAAGGTGAACTGTTTTAAATTATTAGCTTTAGTAAAGCTTAAACCAAAATCAACAGCGGCATCCAGCCTGCTGGAAAACCCCTCATTCAGAGGCTGAAGAAATACAATATCCGGTATCTGCACTTCTGTTTCAACTGCACCTTCCCTGTCAATAATTGTAATGGAGTTACCCTCATTGGATCTTAGGCTCCCAACAATACGGCTCCCGTCTGTTAAGCTTGTTAAAAAAACGGATTGAGTATAGATTTTTTTAATCTCCAGCCATTCTATGGTAAAATCAGAGTCACTGTAATTGGTTTCTATGGTAAGGACTCCCCTGGTCATAGATTTAACCTCCCCCACTATTATAGTATTCGTATCCAGAAGTAGTGTGTCTATTTGAGCATAGCCCGTCGCATATGCTATGATTATAAAAACCAAAGTAATTCGTAGTCTTTTAAACATGCAATATTATTTTAAGCGGTAAAAATAATTAAAATTTTATTTTAAGTTATATACCGCTCATTAGTTATGAATAAAACCTGATTTAAAGTTTAAAAAGATGAGGGTTTGGTAGTCTTAATTCGATTTTTTTGACTTTTTTTTCTTACCCGGTTTTGCTTCTTTATCGGTTTTCACAGACTCGTGTTTCCCGGTAGGGACCAGGGAATTTACTATTCCTGATTGTAAGGATTTCCATAAGTAATTGCCAATTCCTTTATAGGGGACCCTTTCAAAATTAATATTGGAAACAGTAGTCTTTCCGCTTTTATTGGGATTGGAACTTTTTACCAATGTATTGGCTATCCAGGACAAGGTTTTATTTCCTGAATTATCTTTTTTGAATAACTCTACTTCCAGATCGGTGTAAAGCATTGTACAACTACCTTCCATTATGGTATTATTACCAACTGCGTCCCAGCTTATATTATCTAAACGGCCACCTACAAGTTTTACGCCTATGGCCGGCAAAACAGTTGAGTTGAAAAAGGTGAAATTTGTAGCACCAAGGGAATTGCCGGAAAAATAAAACCGGCCATCAGCTGAATTATAAGGCATTTTAATATAGGTTTCAAGTGGCGTGGATATTAATTTCGCCTTAAAATCAATGGTTAAATCTTTATCGATGGAAATGGAGTCTTTTAGAGAAGATATATTATTGATGGTTGCATTTATCTCAGACATATCTAAATTTAAAAGGTCTTTTGGTGCTTTATCCTGTTCAGAGTAATTCAAAAAAGAATTGGTAATACTAATTGAATTTATCTGCAGGGGCTGGTTACTCTTTTTAAGCCCCTGAACAGGCAATAAGACACGTTTGTCCTCATCAAATGGCTTGCTTTTATCTTTGGCAATAAGGGTGGTCATGCTATCAATAGCTATCTGATCAATGTATAGTACCCCTGAATGAATGAGCGGATCAACATCAAAACCACTTATGGAAATGTTTTTAATGTCAATATCATATACTTCAGAAGAATATTTAAAGGTACTCATCACCTCGGCATTACTTACCCGGGGCTTAAAATTTAGTCCATAAATGGAAATATGCTCGTCTCCAAATGTATAGAGCAAACTATCAAAATTCAGGACATATAGTCCACCGGAAAGGTTGAAATTCTGTTCTTGAAGTCGAATTTCCAATTCACTATTGTCAAATTGAAAATAACCTGTGTTGTCTTTAACCTGTACCAAATCTATGCCATCTATAATCAACTCCTTACCTTGGTAAGCAGATATGGTATCCATGTTGGAGGCATCAATGATATGAAACCCATAATTTTCAATTTTTATTTCCGCCAGTCCGATCTCTTTTACTCCGGATATATAAATGGAGTCCATAGAAAAAGAAGATTCTTTTTCTTTGTCTACCACCTCTATCTGATGGTCTTTTTGTGGTCTGTATAGATTGAAATTAAGTTCATCAATAATAATTTCACTAACATCTATTTTTTTCTGGGTAAGATAATTTAGGAAAGTCCAACCGTAAAAAGTGACTTCTGAAACTGATATTGCTTTTAAAGCACGCTCTTCTGTGGCGCCATGTACTAAGCTGTCAAGCAATTCGTCTTTTGGTTTGATACTTAGGCCTTCAATGCTAATTCTACCCAGAAAAATATTTATGTCAAAATCTTCAACTTTAAGGATGAATTCTTTTTCCTCATTAATTTTACTAATTTCCAGGTTGAGGTAACGGCTGGCAATAGATTCAAGGATGACATTTGCAAAAACAACGAGTAATACTGTTAATAAAAGTATGCCCAGGGCAATTCGAATGGACTTTTTTATTTTCATGTGTTAAAGATTGATTCAGTTTGATGATAAAAGATGCATGTATTCTATGTTTATTCAAATCATTAAATGTCAGATACTTGTTAATTGACTAATTTTTTATTTGAATTGCCACTATTTTATAAAGCTCGATAATTCATGTATAAAAAAAGCCTGTTGGATTATAACAAGCTTTTTTTATTAGGGTAGGTATTTTAATTGAAAGTGTTTAATCTACTTTTTTAAATCCTCCTTCTTTAAAACGATATCTTGCCATGATCCCCCAATTGCTGGTGACAAAATCAAAATCGTTGGTCACTGCAAAACCAGGTCTCCAGTCAAAACCGATGGTCAGGGGAAATTTAAAGGAATACTCTACCCCAAAATTACCTGCGATATTAAAATCAAAATCATTTTCGAAGAAAAATTCAGGTCCGAGTCCCGGGTAAAATTTCAATCCTTCCGGTCCGTCAGTAAGCGCAAACATCCAGTCAAAATAAGTACCTACACCAAAATAATCCAAATATACAGTAGGGTGCAGCCTTGGTGCGATCCCGAGTGGTATGGTAGCATCTATACCGGTATTGTCACCAAATCGAACACCAGCTTCAATATTTGTTTGACTGTACGATATAGTACTAAATGCTAAACATAATAGAAGCAAAGTGAATAAATTCTTTAGCTTTTTCATTGATTTATGATTTTAGTTAAAAGTCTAATTAATAAGTGTTAAAATTAGTCTAAAAGAAGGAATTTTTAAAGAAAAAACATGGAAGTTTTTTCAGATTTCCCAGTATTGGATTGGGTAGTAAATAGGCATGTTTGTCTTTTTTGCCTTCCGCTTGAAGAATCTTCTTTAGCCTGGCAACTTTATCATAAAATTATTGGACTGCCGTTCTTTTTCCAAGGAGCTAAATAAATTAGCAATTCTTAAAGATATTTGGGGACTGATCTATTTTGTAAAAAAGGCGGTACGAGCTTTATGACCTGAGAATGGATATCCATGAAAAAAGCAACTTAATTAAGGATAATCCCCTGAGATCTGAAGAACTTAAAGGCAAAATGACATATGCCCGCACACTTTCTCAGGAATTCCCACGATAAGTTTATATTTAGATATGGAGAAATAAAAGAAAGGTTAACCCCTTTTAGCTTTTTTATTTCTTTTAGCTTCTTTTTTTTCTTTTGCCGTTAAGAGCGGTTCTTTTTTGACGTTTTTTTTTGCGTCCTTACCTTTTGACATAATTTAAATTTCTGTTAAAGATAAAGTTAACAATAATTGTTATGCGGCGGCAAAGTTTATTTTTGTTTTAGGGTTGATCTACAGTATCATTTTCCTCCGTACAATTTGTACACTTCGGAACCCGCGCTTAAAAACGCACCGGTTCCATACACTTCGGTTTTATCTGCCCAGGCACTGCCGGGTGCTGCGCCAATGGGTTGAACATAGCCTAACATCCCATCTTTTGTTACGTGGCTTACCATCACTTCCCATCCTCTTTTTACAGCGAGTCCATAGGTTGAATCGTCCAAAATTCCTTTGTTAATGCCCCACGCAAAACCATAGACATAAAAAGATGTTCCGCTTGTTTCTGGTGTAGGATAAAACTTCTGCCCCAATAAACTCATAGCCCAGTGTCCTTCCGGGGTTTGTATTTGCAGCAATATTTTCGCCATTTTTTTATAAATGCCAAGGAAATAGTTGTACTCCTTACTCCCTGGATTTAACTCATTCAAGATGTTTGTAAGTCCGGCAAATACCCAGCCATTCCCTCTTGACCAAAATATCTTGGTACCATTGTCCAATTTGCCTATATAGCTTTCGTCCCTGTAATATAAATGCTCTTCTTTATCAAATAAAAAATCAGTGGTGGCTTTGTATTCCGCCATCATAAAATCGAGATATTTTTGTTCTCCGGTAATCCTATAAAGTTTGGCCCAAACAGGAGGTGCCATAAACAAGGCGTCACACCAGTTCCAGCGATCCTGATGGTAGGGCGTTTTCCAATGTAATGATGTTCGTGCCGGATGGAGCATGATATAATTGAATTGCTCTTTTGTTGGTTCCATCATTTTTTCGTCATTATACCTGCGGTAAAGTTCCAGATACATCTGTCCTACTGTATGATCATCAGCATGGTATTTTCGAGAGTGCAGTTTCCATTCACTTTTGTCCCCTATTTCCTGAAGCCAATTGTAATATTTTTCGGTATCTGCCATTGCGGCCCATTTCACCATTCCAACGTATAGGGCCCCATTTGTCCAGTCCAGGGGATGATGGGGTTCTTCGTGTCCGCTGTACAGATCAGTGAAATGTGCTATCTGCCAATCGGCAACCTGTTCCATGATTTTTTTGACCGCAGCAGGATTTATTTCCTGGGCATGAGATAGGTATGATATTGCAAATAGCACAAATGCGATAGTAATTTTTGATGTTTTCATTTATCGGTGTTTTTCTTTTCAATAATTCTTTGAACTTCCTTCAATAACAATGGAAAAGCAGGTTCGGTCATCCCATGGCCATATCCGTCTAATTCGTAAAGAGTGGTTTCTTTATGGCCTGCAATTTTCATCATTCGCATCAGGTACGCGTTTTCCTCATACCTCCCTAAGAGTTCCAATTCCCTGTCGCCCGTAATTAGCAATAAAGGCGGGGCATCTGGACGAACATGGTAAAGGGGGGCTAAACTGTCAACTATGGGCCGGGTTCCGGGAATACCCCTTTCCTCACGAATGGTAAAATGGGTAATAGCATGACCGCTAAAAGGGATAAGACCGGCAATGCTATCCGCATCAATGTCATATTTACCTAACCAGGATTTATCCAGGCCAATCATGCTTGCCAAATATCCACCTGCCGAATGCCCGGAGACAAAAATCAATGAAGGGTCACCACCCAGTCCATTTATATTATCAAATACCCAGCTAACGGCCGCGGCGGCATCATCAATATATAAGGGCCCCTTGACTTTTGGATACAAGCGATAATTGACGGCTACTACGCAAACTCCTTTGTCCATAAGTTGTTCAGGAATTTCTTTCTCACCACCCGTTAATCCGCCTCCGTGGAACCATACTATTGTGGCAAAATCTTTTGCATTTTTGGGGTAATAGATGTCCAATACACAACGCTCATTAATATATTCATCCCCCTGGTTTATTGCTGTGCTGTAGTATTGAACGTTCTGTTTGGTTTCATACTGAATTTCCTGTGCGAAAGTTGTAATTCCTATTCCAAACGCAAATAGGGGTACAAACCTTAGCTTTATATTATAAGGGAGTTTTGCTAAAAAAAACATATTAATTTTTTATAATTCTGATAATGGTTACGCATT
The DNA here is from genome assembly GCA_024642325.1 of Eudoraea sp. GTDB lineage: Bacteria > Bacteroidota > Bacteroidia > Flavobacteriales > Flavobacteriaceae > Eudoraea. The sequence continues at coordinate 9,142 of JAHEBI010000037.1, forward strand.
TTCTTATTTAAGGCAGGGGATAAGGGCTTTATGTTTTTATGGAAATAATAATTGTCATTCCATAAACTCCTAATATCAAACAATCTTCTAATATAGAAAATCTTAAATGTTTTTAAGTGTATTATTGGCAGACTATTCTAAAACCTCTTAGTTTTGATAGTATTACCTTCAATATGGATTTATGGAACCTACAGATATGGGGGCTTATGTTTCGTTGAATTGAAGGGTCTTGAACCGGGAATCTATAAAACCTGTCATAATTGATAAAAAAAGAGAAAACTAAATAAATTATCATGTCAACATTTTATGAAGTCAGATATGCCTCCCATCCGGAAGCAGTAAAAAAATTGGGCACAACGGAACTCAGGAACGAGTTTCTGATAGACAACCTGATGGAGAAAGGCAAAGTTAACCTCACCTATACCCATTATGATCGGTACATTGCGGGTTCTGCGGTGCCGGACAAACAACCTTTAAGGCTTGAAGCGATAGACCCACTTAAAGCGGATTATTTTTTGGAACGAAGAGAATTGGGTATTATCAATGTTGGTGGTAAAGGAATGGTAGAGGTAGATGGAACGACTTATGATCTCGGGCATAAGGATGCTTTATATATAGGCAGGGGAGCCAAAGAGGTCGTGTTTAAAAGTGAACGCCCAGACAGTCCCGCGATGTACTATTTAAACTCCGCACCCGCACATTCCGGATATCCTGCAAAAAAAGTAAGTTTGTCTGAGGCTAACAAACTGGAACTTGGCTCCATGGAAACGGCCAATCACCGAACAGTGAGCCAAATGATCATAGGCGGAGTTGTCTCCACATGTCAACTACAAATGGGTATGACCACATTAAAAACGGGGAGCGTTTGGAACACTATGCCGGCTCATGTTCATGACAGAAGAATGGAGGTTTATTTTTATCTTGATGTACCTGAAGGACAATCAGTATGCCATTTTATGGGGGAACCACAGCAAACCAGGCATATCTGGATTCAAAATCACCAGGCGGTAATTTCACCTCCGTGGTCTATTCACTGTGGGTCGGGTACCTCCAATTATACCTTCATCTGGGGGATGGCCGGTGAGAACCTGGATTATAGCGATATGGATGTGGCCAAAATAACTGAATTGAGATAGGCTATGGGAATTTCATTATTCGACCTGACGGGAAAAGTGGCATTGGTAACAGGCAGCACCCACGGATTGGGAATGGCCATGGCCAGTGGATTGGGAAAGGCTGGCGCAACCATCATAGTCAATGGGAATTCCTCTCAACAAAAAATTGATGATGCAATCCAACATTATCAAAATCAGGGAATTAATGCCTTTGGATATAAATTCGATGTTACTGATGAACATGAGGTAAAGGAGGCGGTGCAAAAAATAGAAACCGAAGTGGGGCCTATCGATATTTTGATTAACAATGCCGGTATAATTAAGCGAATACCTCTTGAGCAAATGGAAGTAAATGATTTTAAAGAGGTCATAGACGTGGACCTCGTGAGTCCGTTTATTGTTTCCAAGCATGTAGTAAAAAGTATGATAAGGAGAAAGCAGGGAAAAATTATAAATATATGTTCCATGATGAGCGAGTTGGGGCGGAATACGGTAGGTGCTTACGCCGCTGCAAAGGGCGGGCTTAAAATGCTCACCCAAAATATGGCCACCGAGTGGGCAAAGCACAATATCCAGGTTAACGGAATAGGGCCGGGCTATTTTGCCACCTCCCAAACGGCACCGATTAGAGTGGACGGTCATCCATTCAACGAGTTTATTGTAAACCGCACTCCGGCCGCTAAATGGGGTGACCCGGACGATTTGGCGGGTGCAGCCATATTTTTAGCCTCCGGGGCCAGTAATTTTGTCAACGGACACATATTATATGTAGATGGAGGTATTTTGGCCACGATTGGCAAACCTTATAACGAAGACTAAACCCCCGGTTTATGAGAAAACTTTACTACCCTGTGATGATTTTTATAACCTGCCTTTTTTTTGGCTGCGGTCCAAAAGAGCCTGCCATAAAAGAAATTATAGTCAGGAACAGTATGGAGCGTGACCGGGAGTTTGAGACGGTTGAAGTGTCCCTGGCCTCTTTAGGGATGGGGGATATAGATGCTGCCAGTCTTATTGTTATTACTA
>JAHEBI010000403.1 GCA_024642325.1 Eudoraea sp.
TCGTGCCTTTAAAGCTGTTGGAGGTGACCCTGTTTTTGTGGAAAGGGCCAAAGGTGCCTATTTATATGATGTGGATGGAAATAGATTAATTGATTTTATTTCCTCCTGGGGCCCTCTAATTTTAGGGCATGCCTATGAACCTGTAATCAATGCGGTTATTGATAAAGCTAAGCTTGGCACTTCCTTTGGAATGCCTACCGAAATTGAGACAGATTTAGCTCAATTGGCAGTTTCTATGGTCCCGAATATTGACAAAATCAGATTTGTGAATAGTGGAACAGAAGCTTGTATGAGCGCGATTCGTCTGGCCCGGGGTGTTACGGGAAAAGAAAAGATCATAAAGTTTGCCGGATGTTATCACGGTCATTCGGATTCTTTTTTGATTCAGGCAGGCAGCGGTGCGGTAACATTTGGCAGCCCCAATAGTCCCGGTGTGACCAAAGGGACGGCAAAGGACACCTTGTTAGCCCAATATAATAACCTGGAAAGTGTGATTACTCTGACAGAGGCCAACAAAGGTGAAATTGCCGCTGTAATCATAGAACCCATCGCAGGCAATATGGGTTGTATTGTACCCCAGGCTTCTTTTATCGAAGGACTGAGAAAGATCTGCACGGAAGAAAATATTCTTTTGGTCTTTGACGAAGTAATGACGGGTTTCCGGCTCGGGCGCGGAGGGGCGCAGGAGGCCTTGGGAATAGATGCTGATATTGTAACTTTCGGAAAGGTAATTGGGGGTGGGCTTCCTGTAGGAGCATTCGCCTCACGTGACGAAATTATGGCTTATCTGGCCCCGGAGGGACCTGTTTACCAGGCTGGCACACTTAGTGGTAATCCCTTAGCCATGAGTGCCGGACTTGCCATGCTCACAGAGTTAAATAACAGACCTGAGATTTTCGGGAGCCTTGCCAAAAAAACGGCTTATCTTCATGAAGGACTGTCTTCTGTTTTAATTGAACATGGCATTCCTCATCAGATTAACCGTTTTGGATCGATGATATCGGTTCATTTTACTGCAAGCCCGGTAATAGACTTTGGCAGCTCTGCTAAGGGTAATAATGATTTATTTCGAAGGTATTTTCACGGGATGTTAGAGCAGGGAATATATTTGCCCCCGAGCGCTTTTGAAAGCTACTTCTTAAATGATGCAATTTCCTATGAAGATTTAGATAGTACAATTGAAGCCTTAAAGAAGATTGCCCCGGATTTGATTTGAATAATGTTGTACTAAAAGGTAACGGAGTTCGGATAAAATGATTTTGATATCCGTACCCCGTTTTCTATGCAGCCTATGATTTATTTTCCATGCTTACCATGCGATCCATTTTGTCTATTTGAATCTTTTCCACGATTTCTTTGATGCTGATGCATACGTTCCCACTTTTGGAATTGTTCTTCAGATAAGATTTGTTTCATCTTTCCTTTTTGGGCAATCATTTTATCTAATCTTTCATTTTGAAAGGAAAAACGCTCTTCTGCGCTCGGTTTAGAATTTTCTGCACCTTCCCTTTTTGCTTTGTGTTCCAGCATCAGAGCCTGGTGTTCCTTGGTATCTTCCAAAATTATCGTTTGGATTTCTTGTGCCTGAGCCTCGCTTAAATCCAGGGCCAAAGTCATTTTCTTTGTCTTAAGCGTGGCTATTTGTTCCGGAGACATATCTTTCATGCCCCTTTGATCAGAATCAAAATGATGACCTCTTTGAGAATAGCCCATCAGGCCAATTAATAATACGGCAGTAACTAATACTTTTTTCATGTGTTTATGTTTTTGTTATATGCTTTAGATGACCAAAACCATATATGGTTTAAGGCCAATTCTGATATTATAAAAATTTTAACATTGCGGGGAATAGGTTGAGTGCAGTGATAGAGGAAATTATTGATACTTGAAACCAGGAACAAAAAAAGGGTTCGGTTTAAACCGAACCCTTTTAAATAAGGAATATTATTTGGATTTGTTGTACTAGTTCAGATTTTCAGATTCTGTTACAACCGCAGGGGTTATTACATCATTCGTTAGGGCTTCCACCTCTATTGCTGCATATTCCTGTTCATTGTTTTGATTGTTATCTAAACCATAGTAGGTAAAAGCAGATATTACAAAGCAAACAAAATAAAGCAGACTTTTCATTTTATAGGTCATAATTCAGGGTTTTTTGTATACTACTAATTTATACCTAAAAATGAACCGGGAATAAAGATTGTTGTGAATGTCACTTTTAATGAGGTTAAAAAGGGTCTATTTGTGGTCTGTCCGATTATAATGGAGATTTCCTGAAAAAGCATATTACTCTTTATCTATCAAATAAGGTAATTTATCGACTTTTTTAAGCGAGATGATACCGGATTTAGTATTTGGTCTATCCGCTCAGCTGCATTTTCTAAAAGGTAATTGCTCAGATAATCAGAAGTACACGGGATGGTATTATAAATCATTCTTTTCATGCTATTCATTTCCGCTCTGGCTTTCTGATGTCCAAATTGGTAGAGTGGATCTCCTGCGTTTTATAGAATCGGCCAGCCTTCCGATTGAACAATTTTCGACTTTTCTCTTTAAAGATTTTCGTCGCTTCCCCGTTCATTCCAGCTAAACCAAATAAGGATATTTAGAGGGAGGCCGGTATTTATGTTGGCACTATAAGGTTTACAGTTAAGTATTTGACATAGAATCAAAAAAAATGAATTAAAACTTTTGTTAATAAAACCATAAGCATCATTTTTTTACACTAGGCATATCTTAATATATAACTATCAGATAAACAGTATTATAGACGTCATCGACAAATCATTATTTAGAGCTGTTATATAGAATTGGAGGTGTTAAAAAATGACTAATAGTGTAACAAATTAATTTTTCACCCGTCTTATAATTAAACAACGATCAACAATAAACGAATTATAAAATGAATAAATTATTAATCTTATGTGGACTGGTAATGCTTGGCACAACCACCACACCGCAAGAAGTTAAAATGACTTCTAATTGTAATGGAACAGAAGACAGTACCAATGTAAA
>JAHEBI010000038.1 GCA_024642325.1 Eudoraea sp.
TTCAAAATCGATCATTCCTGCACGCTGAAGATCCAACTGATCATAAAAAAGTATTCCCAAAACAGCAAAGCCACCAATCATAAGATATCTGGTAGGCATAAGGACCAGCGAAACAAATCCGCTCATTTTTGCCGCTTCCTTTGGAGATTTGGTAGAAAGAATTTTCTGCATATCATAATTTGGAGCGGGTCCTGCAATACTTGCCAGAATTCCTTTAAATACCACCAGCATAAAAAACAATCCAAACAAAGTATAACCATCCGAGGCAATTTTTTCGTTTACTTCGGCTATCAGGCCTGTCCAGTCAATATCCAGATTCCATCCAAAAAATGGGTCCATCCATGTCTCTGGAACATTCAGGGTATTGGTGCCCATTGCCTGCCAGGCTATAACTGCTATGGCAATTGAGGAGATGGTCATTATAAAAAACTGGAGAAGATCTGCCCATACAATACCAGACATACCGCCGAGTACGGAATAAAAAACAGCAAAAAGCGTAAAAATAGTACCATAGAAATGGGGTACATATTCAAGAGGCACATCAAATGGTATGTAAGCACTAACAATTTCCCAGGGAATAAATATCTCAACAAATTTACCCAGGCCTATAAACCCATACGCGAGAAAGCCAAGGCAACTTATTATGGCAAAAGCGACAACAACGGTATGTGACAATCTGCCTCCTTTACCCTCGCCAAATCTGAATAAAATCCATTCAGCTCCTGTAGTGACATTGGAGCGCCTCAACCACGCGCTGAGATAAACCATCAGAAATATCTGATTGAATACCGGCCATAACCAGGGTATCCAAATGCTTTTTAAGCCATATACAAAGGTTAGGGTAACCAGCCACATGGTTCCTGAGATATCAAACATCCCGGAGGCATTAGATAAACCAAGCATATACCACGGTAAGGATTTCCCTCCCAGCAAATAATCATCTTTACTCTTCTGCGCCCTCTTGCGTAGCACCAGACCTATTAGTACTGTTGCCAAAAGGTATAATAGGATTATTACAATATCAATTCCCTGCAGCATATGTTAATCTGGCCTGTTAAAAAAGAATAAAACAAAAAAGTTAGAATTAGTAAAAATGTGCTCATTTTATTGAATATTTATAAAATTAGATAGCCTTCTTTTAACAAATTCTGTTTCAAATCTAAAATATTTGTTAATATTGTTTTGGTATTATTTTATCATATGATTGAATTATAACAACAGATATAGTATTTATTAATGGATATATTAAAACGGATACATCGTGAGATCACTCCACTTTCCAATGAAGACAGTTTTCTTGTTTTTGACAGAGTGAAGGATTTTTTTGATTATCCTGTACACTTCCACCCCGAATTAGAACTGAACTTTATTTCCAATGGAAAAGGAATACGCAGAATAGTAGGGGACAGCATGGAAGAAATCGAGGATCTTGAATTGGTATTGGTGGGTTCCAATCTTTTTCATGGATGGGAACAGCATCATTGTACGAACAAAAACATACACGAAATAACGATTCAATTTCATAACGATCTCTTCAATTCGGCTTTTCTTGGACGTAGAATTATGAAACCGTTAAAGGATTTATTTGACAAATCTGCTCATGGAATTCTTTTTTCTGAGGAGGTTACCCGCAATATGGTGCCTAGATTACTGAAGGTCTCAAAACTAGGAGGAATAGACTACTTTATAGAACTTTTTTCAATGCTATACGACCTTTCGACTTCAAGGAATCAAAGGTTGTTATCCACTACAACAATTAATCTGAAAAACTTTGAACACAATAATAAGCTTAAAACATTGTATGATCATGTCCAGGAGAATTATTCATCAAAAATGACCCTGCAGGAAGTGGCGGATATAATGAATATGAGCAGTGTTTCATTTAACAGATTTATAAAGAAGCGGACGGGTAAGACTTTTGTAGAGTATGTCAATGATATACGTATAGGTTATGCTTCCAAGTGGTTGATTGAAAAGGATTTGAGTATATCGGAAATTGCTTTTATGTGTGGATTTAATAGTATTGCCAATTTCAACCGGGTTTTCAGAAAGAGCAAAGGCAGCACGCCTACTGCTTACAGACAGGATTTTTCCGGAATTCGGCGAGTGTTGTAGTTTTATGGAATAATCTGTTGCTTCCTGACAGCGCTTTTGATTATTACACTTAAAGTAATTTGTCAATTTCATGTACATTTCGAACAAACAGTCCCGATGGCAAAATATTTGAAATAAATTATTGTAATTTAAACTTATTAATGCCTTTTTTGAAGGACTACAATTAATTAAATATAATCTATGCAAATAAAAGAATCACCATCCGTCTATGATGCGATAATTGTTGGTTCCGGTGCCGGTGGCGGTATGTCGGCCAAAGTATTAGCCGATGCCGGCCTGAAAATAGCCATTGTTGAAGCCGGGCCATTTTTTGACCCGGCAGATCCGGAACAAATGACCCAGTTAAAATGGCCTTATGAATCGCCAAGGAGAGGGGCCAATAGTACGAGAGACTTTGGTGAATTTGATATGGCATATGGTGGTTGGGAAATTGAAGGCGAACCTTATACGCGTGAAAAGGGGACAAAATTTGACTGGTACAGGTCCCATATGCTTGGAGGAAGAACCAATCACTGGGGAAGGATTTCACTTCGCTTTGGCCCGAATGATTTTAAACATAAAGATATTGATGGCCTTGGTGACAATTGGCCTATAGGCTATGAGGATGTTAAACCCTATTACGATAAAGTAGACAAGCTTATAGGTGTCTTTGGCACCAATGAAGGCCTGCCTAATGATCCTGATGGGTTTTTTCTGCCACCACCAAAACCACGACTGCATGAGCTTGTTTATATAAAAGGCGCACGTAAGTCCAATATACCGGTTATTCCTTCAAGAATGTCTATGCTCACAAAAAAAATAAACAACGATCGCGGGGTTTGTTTTTACTGTGGCCAATGTTCTCGTTCCTGTCAGGTTTATGCCGATTTTTCTGCGGGGTCCTGTTTAATTTTCCCTGCCCAGAAAAGTGGCGGCCAGGTAGATCTTTATGTGAATTCTGTGGTGAGGGAAGTAACAACAAATGAAGAAGGGAAAGCCACCGGTGTTTCCTATATCAGCAAAGATGACCGCAAAGAGTACAAACTAAAGGGCAAAGTAGTCGTTTTAGCTGCTTCGGCCTGTAGTTCTGCCCGTATTCTGCTCAACTCAAAAAGCAAGCAGCATCCTAACGGCCTGGGCAACAGCAGTAATGTTGTGGGGAAGTATCTTCATGATTCTACCGGAAGCAGCAGGGCCGGATTTATCCCGGGATTGATGAATCGGAAAGTTTACAATGAAGACGGTGTAGGCGGAATGCATGTTTATACCCCATGGTGGTTGGATAATAAGAATCTGGACTTCCCCAGAGGTTATCATATTGAGGTTTGGGGAGGGATGGGCATGCCTAATTATGGCTTTGGATTTAACCCTAATGAATTCAATAAATTTTTTGGTTTACCAACAGGAGGCTATGGAGAAAGCCTGCGAAGTGACGTAAAAAAATATTACGGCTCCGTTCTTGGATTTGGAGGCAGAGGGGAAGCAGTTGCAAGAGAAGATAACTATTGTGAAATAGACCCGACCACTGTTGATCAATTTGGAATCCCGGTACTGCGTTTTAATTATAAATGGTCAGATTTTGAAAGAAATCAGGCCCGGCATATGCAGGCTACATTTGAAGAACTCATACACAATATGGGGGGAGAAGTGCTGGGGGACACGCCATCTAAGGAAGAAGACTATGGCCTATTGGCTCCGGGCAGAATTATTCATGAAGTAGGAACTACCAGAATGGGTAATGATCCGAAAAAGTCCGTGGTAAATAAATTTCAACAATTGCACGATGTCAACAATGTCTTTATAACAGACGCGGGCCCATTTGTTTCTCAGGGAGATAAAAACTGTACCTGGACCATCCTGGCCTTGTCATGGCGGGCATCCGACTACATTGTAGAGCAGTTAAAACAGCAAAATATCTAAAAAATGGATAGAAGGAAGAGTATTAAATCAATCTTACTGGGAACCGTTGCCGGCGGTCTGGTTGTTCATGGTTGTGCACCTGAATCGGAAAGTAAAGACGAATTGGCTGCGGTTAAGTCAGACGAAAATCATTTTGGCAGAACTCCGGAGGAGAAGGAACTTATTGCCAAATTAAATTCAGAGCAGTTTTTTAATGAACATGAATTAAGTACCATAGCGGTACTGAGTAATCTGATTTTGCCTCCAAATGACAAATTTGGGGGAGCTACAGATGCCGGTGTCGTTGAATTCATTGAATTTATGGCAAAAGACATCCCTGAATTACAGACTGACCTAAGGGGTGGGCTGATGTGGCTCGATCACAAAAGCAATACGGAATTTGGCGCTGAATTTAAAGCGGCTTCAGAAGAACAACAAAAACAAATTCTGGATTTAATTGCGTTCTATGATGCAGAAATTCCCAGGGATGAGCAACCGCTGGAGATTCAGTTTTTCTCTTTAATGCGAAATCTGACACTCACCGGATATTATACCTCAAAAATTGGCATTGAGGAACTGGGATACAAGGGAAATATGCCTAACGTCTGGGATGGTGTACCTGAGGATGTATTGCAACAGCACGGCTTGGCCTATGATGAGGAATGGCTCGCCAAATGCGTAGATCAGAGTAAACGCGGCATAATCGCGGAATGGGATGAAGAAGGAAATTTATTGACATAATTATAATTAAAAATCATGAAGACGAAGAATTACTTTTCAATTTGGAGTATTGCAATTTTGTGCTGTATGTTTAGCTCCTATCAGATTATTGCTCAGGAAGTTGGCCTGCAATTGTACAGCCTTAGAAACCAATTTAAAACCGATGTCACGGGTTCCCTTGATCTTATACAGTCATGGGGAATTACCAAACTGGAAGGGGGTGGTACCTATGGCCTGCCCATGGAGGATTTTAAAAAAGAGATTGCAGACAGAAATCTGGAAATAGTCAGTGTTGGAGCTTCCTATGAAGATTTGCAGAAAAATGTGGATAAGGTCATTGAAAACGCAAAGGCATTCGGAGCCAATTTTGTGATGTGCGCCTGGATAGCCCATGAAGGCAACGATTTTGATTTTGCCAAAATTAAAGAAGCTACCGAGGTTTTTAATAAAGCCGGAGAGAGGCTGAAAAAAGAAGGTATAACCCTGGCATACCATGCTCATGGGTATGAATTCCGTCCTTATGAAAATGGCACCTTATTTGACTATATGGCAAAAAATGCCAACCATTTTGCTTTTGAGATGGATGTGTATTGGGTAAAACACGGTGGTGAAGATCCTCTGGCTCTTTTAAACCGCTACCCGGATAAATTTGTTTTGTTGCATTTAAAAGATATGGAACATGGAGTTAAGGGCAATAATACCGGTCATGAAGATGTGGAGACCAACGTGGTACTGGGGACAGGGCAGGTAGATATTGCTGGAGTGGTGAAACGATCCAAAGAGCTTGGTTTTGTGAAATATATGTTTATTGAAGATGAGTGTTCCAGGGTTGTAGAACAGGTGCCTCAAAGCCTTAAATTTCTTGGAAGCCTTTGAGAATAGGTATTAGATTATTCCTTGCGTATTCTTTTTTATTCATTCTTACTTTTGGTGCCGGATGTAAGAATAAGGAAATTATAGATGAGACCCGGGGCAGGCCTAATATTATCTGGTTGGTCGCGGAGGATCAATCGCCAGATTTTTTTCCAATGTATGGCGATAGCACTATATCCCTTCCTAATATAGAGTCACTATCACTGGATGGCGTTGTTTTTAACAACGCCTTTACACCAGTGCCGGTTTGCGCGCCTACAAGAAGTGCAATTATTACAGGGATGTACCCAACTACCCTGGGTACCCATAATATGCGTACCTATAATGCCTATTCCAGGGAAAATCAACCTGAGATAGGAATTCCCAGTTATTCGCCTGTAGTCCCTGACGGAGTTAAAATGTTTACCGAATACCTGCGTAAGGAAGGTTATTACTGTACAAATAACGCAAAAGAAGATTACAATTTTAAAGCACCGGAATCTGGGTGGGATGAAAGCAGTTCCAAAGCGCATTGGCGGAACAGGCCAAAAGAGGCACCTTTTTTTTCAGTTTTCAACTTTAACATTTGTCATGAATCAGGTATCTGGAATCAGGGAGAAGAAGAATTATTCGTTTCTCCGTATTCGGTAAGGGTGCCGCCGTATTTTCCCGACAATGATATTATTCGCCACGATCTAGCAGTTAATTACTCCAATTTAAAACGATTGGATGATCAACTGGGTGAAATAATTAAACAATTAAAGGAAGATGGTCTCTACGAAAACAGTATTATCTTCTTTTATGCGGATCATGGAGGTCCTTTCCCAAGGCACAAAAGAGCCTTGTATGATACAGGAATAAAATTTCCCTTGGTTATTAAATTTCAGGATAATACTATGAAGGGTACTGTTGATGACCGTCTTTTTAGTTTTATAGATTTCGCTCCAACCCTTCTATCATGGGCCGGAATCAGCCCTCCAAAGGTGATGCAGGGCAAAGCCCAGTTTGGCGTTTACAGAGACCGCAATGAAAGCAATTATATTTTTGCATCATCAGACCGGTTTGATGAAATGTATGATAAATTGCGTGCCGTTCGCAGTAAGCGGTACAAGTACATCAGGAATTACAACACTAACATCTCCAACGCCCTGGCGGTTAAGTACAGGGAACAAATGCCCATGATGCAAAATATGATGGCTTTGAAGGCTTCCGGAAAATTGGATTCAATTCCTTCTTTATGGTTCAGAACCCCCAAAGCAGAGGAAGAATTATATGATATTGAAAATGATCCTTTGGAACTGGTTAACCTCTCAGATAAAGCACAAATGCAGGATACTTTAATACATTTACGAAAGGTCCTTGACAATTGGATTGAAGAAACCAACGACCTGGGCAGATATCCTGAAAAAGAATTGATTGAAATGTGGTTATCAGATGGTGTGCAACCTAAATTGAAACCTCTTCAATTGGATGAAAAAGGGGATAAAATAAACCTGATTGCAAATAAATCAGATGCTACTATTATTTGGAAAAAACCTGGAGATGTGAATTGGATGATTTTTAGCGAACCATTGGGTCGTAATATATCATTTGTTGCAAAAGCAGTCAGGATTGGCTATACAGACAGCGACGAATTGGTGTATAGTTCAGATTAACGTTTAATTCAGTTTGGTAAACATCAGCAATTGAAAGTCTATGACTTCTTCACCGATTATTTCCGATGCCCTGAGTATAAGCTGTCCTTTTCCTTTTTTTAAATTCATTTTACCCATGGAAACGGGTTTGAAATTCTTAACATAGGATTCTATTCGCGGAACCCTGTCGTTTTCCATACCCTTAAGCGGTGGGTCATGCGGTTCGGTTATCGTTTTGCTTAGACTGCTGGAATCTAATTCAAGCAGCAAGGTAGATCCGATGTTTTTCTCAGGGCAGGTATAGTAAAGGACAACTTCATAATCACCCTCTGACAAAACTTCTACATCCCAGCTAATGGAATCCCCGGGATTCTTCCAATTTGTATAAAATGAACAATTCGGATATTGGTTACTTCGTTTAATTCCGCCCTGCGCAATTCCGTCACGTGCAGGTAGAAAAGTAGTTCCTGTTGCTGGGTGTCCTACGGTAAATGGCCTGCTATCCATTGCTGATTCCGGCAGTTCTTCTAACCATTTCCCTTTTGCTCTGAGAAGAGTGGTATAAACCTCAGGATAATCATTGGAAACATCTTGTGATTGTCCTAAATCTGTTGGGATATGATACAATCTGTTATCATCATCCAGACGAAATTCCTGTGATCTTACGCTTGTTTTTTTATTCCAATGGTTATATATAAAACGGGATTCCCAGGCAGGGTTTTCTTCAAAAAGCAGAGGTTCCAGATTTATTCCGTCAAGGGGTTTTTGAGTTTTCAACTCAATCCCTGCCAATCCCGCCAGGGTGGGTAGGATGTCAATGGCACTGGCTATCTGTGTGACATGCTTGGAAGCAGGGATAGACTTTTTCCAACTGATAAATAATGGACTGCGAACGCCACCTTCATCGGTAGAACCTTTTCTCCCTCGCATCCCGGCATTCCATCGCCATCCGTTAGGCCCGTTGTCCGATAGATAGACGATAATGGTATTCTCTTCCAAATTTAGTTCCTGAAGTTTATTTATTATCCGGCCAACATTATCATCTATATTCTCAACCATGGCAAGTGCGGCCTTAGTGAAGCTGATGTCTTCAAGAGTAGTATCCTTATGTTTTTGGATTAATTCTTTATTCTTAAACCTGTTCCAATAGCGATCCGGAACCTGCATTGGACTATGAGGCGTATTATAGGGCAAATAAAGCAAAAAGGGTTTTTCCTTGTTTTTGTTTATGAATTGGAGTCCTTTATCCGTAAGGTCGTCTGCTAAAAAACCCTTTCCCTTAACAAGTTTACCATTGCGTTCCAGGAGAGGATCAAAGTAATTGCCCCAATGGCCCGAAGTAAATCCATAAAAATCATCAAACCCTCGCGCATTTGGATGATAGGGAGGCTGTGAGCCACTGTGCCATTTACCATAGGCTGCTGTTTGATAACCGGCATTTTTAAATACTTCGGCAAGGGTGGTTTCATCCAGATTTAACCTTTCACCTCCGGCAGAAGTGGCAGTTACTCCCAGCCGCTGAAATTGCCTCCCGCACAGAATCTCCGCTCTTGTTGGCGAGCAAACAGGCTGAACGTAGAAATTTTCGAAATAAGCCCCGGTTCCTGCAAGGTGATCAAGATTTGGGGTTTGTAAATTTGAATTGCCATTGAAACTTAAATCCCCCCAGCCCTGATCGTCTGTAACAATGAGAATAATATTTGGCCTTGTCTCTTTTTTTATCGAGTCTTTCTTAGGGTTACAGCCTATGAGCAACAGGAGTATAAGGATATTTAAGCAGAGCTTCATTTATTCCGTTTTTAGGGCTACGCCCACCATGGAATCTGCGGTACCATAGTAAAGGATCCACTTCTTTTTAAAATAAACCAATCCTTCAATAAAAGTTGTTCCCGCTTCATATTGGCCACTTTTTTCATGGGGAAGGCTTGGGCAGATAAAAGGTTCCGGAAGTCTTTTAATAAGCTTTGAAGGATCTTCCTTGTCAAACAGTACCTGGCCTCCGCAATATGTGCCCTCGGCAACTTTTGTACTGGCCCCTTCGCCACTTAGATTTTTCCCGTTGTAGAGGAGGAGTATTCCTTGCTTTGTGTATATGGCCGGGGGTCCGGGTTCTGTTAAATGGCTATCAAATTCACCAATTGTAGGTGTAAATACATGCAATAATTCTCCTGTGTTATCTATATAGGGTTCCCAATCAATCCCATCATCTGATTGTGCTAAATTGACAAATAATTCTCCCCAATACATCAAAAACTTTCCATTGACTTTTTTGGCTATTAAGCGATTATTCCTGAGTTCGGTTACCATAGAACCGGATTTACTCCAGATATTTAAGAATTTTCCATTTTGAAAATTTTTAAAAACAGGACCGTGTTTGGTCCAATTCCTAAGGTCTTTGGAAGAGGCACTGGATAGTCTGGCCACGTCTTTGTTCCAGCTGGTGTACATCATAATATAAGTACCATCGGGCATTTCAACCACTCTCGGATCTTCCACGCCTCCGGGGTAGTCCCACTCCTGAAACCCGTCTTCCCGGGGATATAAAACAGGTTCGGGGAATTTTGTGAAATTAAGGCCATCGGTGCTATAGGCAAGACCAATTCGTGAAGTTCTGCCCCCTAATATGGCGTCCGGATTATCTTCCGCCCTAAAGAGCATAAAAACCGTGTCATTTCTCACTACTGCCCCGGGATTAAAAACATCGGCTTTTTGCCATTGAACCATCTTTTTTTCCATGGGACAATTAAACGAATAAGCAGAATCTGCTATCATTATCGGATTCTGGGAAGGTTTCTCAAAACCTGTTAACCATTCTGATTGCCCCGAAAGATTTGCCAGGGGCATTAGTGCAAAGCAAAGAAAAACCAAATAACATTTCATAATGAAAGATTTATTTTAAACAGACCCGGATTGGACAGAATTGCCCTTTAAAAGTCCGATAATTTGCAGGCATGCCCTGCTGTTGTGATAAGGACATTTCCAGGGCCCCACCTTATTTTCGTTCGTATAAGGTACGCCTTCTTTATTAACTCTAAAAAACCACTCCCCATTTACTTTGTCCAGTATTTTTTCTCCTATAAAAGTCCACACCTTTCCGGCAATATTAAAATATTTGATTTCGCCTGTAATTTGCCAGGCATAAAGCAAACCTACAACGGCTTCAGCCTGTGGCCACCAGTGTTTGTCGGTATCTACCTTCATCGTCTTCAAATCCATGTGGTTGTAAACGCCAAAATCACTATCCAGGGCCTCTGCAAGAAATGTGTTGGTTATAGCAATTGCTTTAGATTCCGTAGCGTTAATTAGCCCGTTGTCTCCCAATTCCCGGGCGGCATTAACCAATAACCATGCTGCTTCTATATCATGCCCAAAAGAGGCTTCTGCTGATAAGGACTTCCAGTCGTGTGTGAAAAATAATTTAAAGTGGTGATCTTCCGTTAAGAAATGACTTAAAATCAGCCTGGTTAAATACTTGAGCGCGCTTCTTACTTTTATATTCCTGCTTACTTCAAATAGAGTGGTGTACGCTTCAAGAATATGCAAATGGGTATTCATGGTTTTGCTTGCGTTGAGGTCTTTCTCACTTAGTCGCATATCCGCAATGGGAAGCCAATCGCGTGTAAAGGCTTCCGTATAACCGCCGGAATCAGTGTCCAGGGCAATGCTTTCCAGTTGGTCAAAAATTTCCATGGCCCAATTCAGGGCATGGTGGTTTCCGGTATATTTATAATATTCAGAAAGAGAATAAATGGTAAATGCCTGGGCATAAGTTTGTTTTCTGGTAATAGTTGGATTTCCGGTAGCATCCAACATCCAGAATACCCCGCCATTTTGATCATCTTTAAAATGATCTTTCAGATAATGAAAAGCCCGTTCACAAACTTTCAGATATTTGTTATCGCCATAAAAAATTCCTGCAGCGGAGAATGACCAGAGAATTCGGGTATTTAGAATTACCCCCTTGGGGGCGTTTGGGATGAGTTGATTATAATGATCCCGCCTTCCTAAAAAGCCACCTAAGGAATTATCGATGGCATTCAAATGCCAAAAATGCAGAATA
>JAHEBI010000404.1 GCA_024642325.1 Eudoraea sp.
ATAGTACATTTTAATTCTCCTTAATTTGTTTGTAAATACTAAAAAAAAAGCCGGAGTATTAAACTCCGGCTTTTTCCTGTTTTAAATAGTACTTACATACTTAAATTAAAAGGAACTGTCACTCTTGTGGTGCCCCATCCCAGTACCATGTATACCCCATTTTCGACATCCACATATGCGACCGAAAATGCTTCTAGAGATTCATCGCTATTACTAACTGATCCTTTAGCCCTAGCTACATCAGCAGACTCATCATAGGAATATGCTCCCCACTGGTTTATTTTGCTATTCAAAATCACTGTCCATTCGGATTCCCCGGGGATAGTGAAAAGAGCATAAGTTCCGGCCTTTACAGAAGTGTCTCCAAATTTCATATCCTGATAAAGTGTAATCTCTGTTGCCTCATTAGCTCCTGTTCTCCATACTTTACCATTTGGCGCAAGTTCAGAAAGTGATCTTCCTTTCAATTGTGGCCTGCTGTAAACAACCTTGATTAATTTGTCGGAAACTTTGGAACTGGATGGATATGATGCTATATCCGCCGGACTCTTATCCAGGCCGCTAAATTCCTGTGCATTAATTTCATTGGTAAAAACCATGGCTAGTGCCATAATAGTAAGTGTCAATACTTTTTTCATAATAGTGCTTGATTTTATATTGTTCAAATCTAATTAGTAAACTCTTTGAGTTCTTATAAAAAGTCGTTAAAATTTTAACTGCTTACATAATGATTGAACAATACTGCTATTTTTCTGGTTTTGATTGATGAATATGTTAATATTCGCTAAAAAAGTTACAAATAATAATTAAAAAACATATTTATGTTTCAAATTAATAATCAAATAGATATATTTGCCTAATAATCGATATAATAGTTGAAGTATGTGTGGAATAGTATGTGCATTTAATGTAAAAGAAAGTACGGAAATCCTGAGGCCACAATTATTGGAAATGGCGAAGAAAGTACGGCATAGAGGACCCGACTGGAGTGGAATTTATGCAAACGATAAAGCCATCTTGGCTCATGAACGCCTGGCGATTGTAGATCCTGCATCCGGAAAACAACCCTTATTTAGTGAGGACAAGAAACTAATTTTAGCAGCCAATGGCGAAATATATAACCATAGAGAATTAAGAAAGCAATTTGAAGGTTCCTATAACTTCAGTACGCAATCGGACTGTGAAGTTATCCTGGCGCTTTACCAAAAAAAGGGACCTGACTTTTTAGATGAGATGAATGGAATCTTCGGGTTTGCAATTTATGATTCTGAAAAAGATGAATACTTTGTGGCAAGAGACCATATGGGTATAATCCCTTTATATATGGGCTGGGATAAAAACGGGACTTTCTATGTTGCGTCAGAGCTTAAGGCATTGGAAGGTACCTGCACTAAAATAGAACTTTTTCCTCCCGGGCATTATATGCATAGCAGTGACGGCGAATTAAAGAGGTGGTATAACAGGGATTGGATGGATTATGAGGCAGTAAAGGATAACCAGACAAGTATTGATGAAATACGGGATGCCCTTGATGCAGCAGTACATAGGCAACTAATGTCTGATGTGCCTTATGGCGTCCTGTTATCGGGAGGTTTGGACTCTTCAGTAACTTCTGCCATAGCCAAAAAATATTCTCAGAAGCGAATAGAATCTGACGATATCAAGGATGCCTGGTGGCCACAATTGCATTCCTTTTCTGTGGGTTTGGAAGGATCACCGGATCTTGCAGCCGCCCAGATAGTTGCAGACCACATTGGTACAGTTCACCACGAAATTAAGTTTACCATACAGGAAGGCCTCGATGCCATAAAGGATGTAATCTATAACCTGGAAACCTATGATATTACAACAATACGTGCATCAACGCCTATGTATCTGATGGCCCGGGTAATAAAATCTATGGGTATTAAAATGGTGCTTTCAGGCGAAGGGGCAGATGAATTATTTGGCGGGTATTTATATTTTCACAAGGCTCCGAGTCCGAAGGATTTTCACGAAGAGACTGTCAGGAAATTGAGCAAATTGCATATGTATGATTGCCTGAGGGCAAATAAATCATTGGCAGCCTGGGGAATTGAAGGCCGGGTACCTTTCCTTGATAAAGAATTTATAGATGTGGCTATGCGCATTAACCCAAAAGATAAGATGATCAATGGAGAGCGAATGGAAAAATGGGTAGTGCGTAAGGCATTTGAATCTGTTTTGCCCAAAAGCGTAGCCTGGAGGCAGAAAGAACAATTTTCAGATGGCGTAGGATATAGCTGGATAGATACGCTGAAGGAAGTTGTGGCCAGGGAAGTGTCTGATGAACAATTAGCCAATGCCGGGTTCAGATTTCCCATTCAAACACCAACTACGAAGGAAGAATTCTATTACAGATCAATATTTGAAGGGCATTTCCCAAGCGATGCCGCCGCATGGTCTGTGCCTCAGGAGCCATCAGTAGCATGCAGTACTAAAATTGCCCTGGAATGGGATGAAGCCTTTAAAAATATGAATGATCCTTCTGGACGAGCTGTTGCCGCTGTTCATGAAGACGCGTATAAAAAATAAACCCGGGTCTGCCGGAAAACAAAAATTCTGTTTACCTAAACTCCCCTTGTTAGGAGTAATGGTACATTTTTTAATTAGTCCTTGAGAAGCACCACTAAAATGGTGCTTCTTTTGTTGCTAAAAATTATCCTCACGAAGCGATTATAAGCCTGGAATAAACAAGAGCATTAATATACCTTATAAAGCACCATAAATATAAACATCACTATAGCAGTTATAAAAAGCGGTCCAATAATGCCAAGGAATATACCTCCAATTCTAAAATCTTTTTGCTCCAATTTTCCGGTGCTGTAGGCTATTGCATTTGGCGGTGTAGATATGGGTAAAAACAAAGCGGTGGAGGCACATAACCCTATTACCACAGGTAAAACGACAGGATTGTTAAACGTCAGAATAATACTAATTGGGATTAATATGGTAGCTGTTGCGGTATTACTCATTATATTGGACATAACCAC